>WQTL01000418.1 GCA_009786275.1 Bacillota bacterium
CGCCCCGGTTGCGCGCCGCCGGTACAACGCCCACGCAGCCGATGCTGCCCGTCCCTCCGTCCGGCACAAAACGTCCGCCCGCCGGTTCCAGGATCTCAAATCCGGCGATTTCGCCGTCCAGCTCCGCCAAAAGTATAGGGGCGTTTTCCGGCATCCCGCGGAAGATATCCAGCCAGTCCGGCTGCGCCGCCTCCACCGCCCGCAGCAGCGCGGGGCGGTCCTCCGCCCGGGCGAACCGAAAGGCCAACCCCGCGGGCGGTGCGGGAAGGCACAGCTTTTGCGGGTCGAAGCCCGCCAGCGGCAGTGCCATGTTGACGCTGATCCAATCCGCAGTATAACCCCGCCGCTCGAAGAACGGCGCCGCGCCCCCGGGCAGTTCCGGCACGCCCTGCAGCAGATAGTGCGGCCCAAATCCTAGCGACACCGCCGCGTGCCCCTCCGCCCGGATATGCGCCTCGGCCCGGCACAGCAGCACGCCCCCGTGGCCCCGGCCCCGGTATTCCGGCAGCACGCAGAGCATGGCGGCGGCGTTCCCGTGCACCAGCGCGCAGCCGACGGCCGCACCGTCTTCACATACGCAAAATTGTGTTGCCAAATCCGGCCGCATGACGGAGCAAAAGCAGTCTAAGCTTGTGGGGTACTCCGGGAAACAGCGCAGGTACATCTCGTAGGCCTGCTTGTCGGTCATAGGTTGCATAGCGCCTCCAAAAATTCTTCCGCGTCATTCCTCACAGCCCGCACCGGCACGCCCAGCGCCTGTGAGATTTCCCCAAGCGTCATCCCATCCAGCGTAAGCCCGTCCCGGTTGAACATCGCCGCGGGCAGCAGCAGCCTTTCGCCGAGCGCGCTGCCCCGCAATTGCCCGATCACGTCCCGCCCGGTGAGCAGCCCCGCCACCGTGATGTGCTCCCCGAAAAAGCGGTTTTCGATGGGGAAAACTTTTACATGAATATTATGCCATATTTTTTGCGTTTCGTCAACTATAAATCGCAGAAGTCCCTGCGCCGCAACCCCTGTAGCAATTGTTATACAAGCTTCGTTCCGAATTCCGAATTCCGAATTCCGAATTGCCTCCAGAACATCCTGCCGGAAGCTTGCCCACAGGCCCACGCCGTTTTCGATCTGCCGGTATTCTCCGTAGTACTCCGCACCGGGCATGTCCCGTTCGGCAAGGAAGAAAAACTCATCGGATGCGCACAACTCCAAGCCCCCTTCGCTCGCGAGGGGGGATGTCGCCGCAGCGACAGGGGGGTGCCTGCGATATTCATTAAAAATATCAATGACAGCCCTTGCTTCTTCTTTTGTGAATGGCCTTAGCTTCTCCAGCCCTTCCCTATACTTCGTCAGCCCCACCGGCACGGCGGCGATGGAGCGCACGGTGGGCAGCTTGCGCAATTCAGTCAAGGTGAAGCGCAGTTCATCGCCGTCGTTCCACCCGGGGCAGAGCACCAGCTGGATGTTCAAATCTATCTGCGTGTGTGAAAACATGTCAAGATATTTCAGGCTTTCGCCCGCATGGCGATTCCCCATCATGCGGCAGCGTAAGTCTTGATTCATCGTGTGAATCGAAATATTCACGGGGCTTAAGCGCATGTCGATGATACGCCGCGCGTCGCGGTCAGTTAAGTTCGTCAGTGTGATGTAATTCCCGAATAGGAAGCCCAGCCGGGCGTCGTCGTCCTTGAAATAGAGGCTTTCGCGCAGGCCGGGGGGCAGCTGGTCAATGAAGCAGAACACGCATTTGTTTTTGCAGCGGCGCTGGGCGTCCATCAGGCCGTCGGCGAATTCCAGGCCCGGGTCGTCATATTCCTCTTTGCGAATTTTTGTCGTATATTTTTTTTCGCCGCGCCGCAAAATTAATTTCAGCTTGCGCTCGGCGGCGTAGAAACGATAGTCCAGGACATCCCCGACCGCGTGCCCGTTGATGGACAGCAAAACGTCGCCGGGCGCAATTTTTACGCGCGCAGCCGGCGATCCGGGGGTGATAGAAAATATTTCGGCGGCCATGGGTGGAGTTCCCCTCCATCTTACAGTCATTGATTTTTGCGCGCGCGGTGCTATAATAGACATTAGATATTAGATTTTGGACCTCAGACGAATGCATCAGAATCTAATATCTAATGTCTAAAGTCTAACATCTAATCACGGAGGTGCTTACATGGTACTATCTATCGGCAGGAATATCCGGCGGCTGCGGGGGGAGGCGGGGCTTTCGCAGGAGGAGCTGGCGCAGGCCCTGCACATTTCGCCGCAGTCGGTGAGCAAGTGGGAGCGCGGCGAGGGCTACCCGGATATCACGGCGCTGCCCGGGCTGGCGCGGTACTTCGGCGTGACCCTGGACGAGCTCATGGGCATGGACGAGTTGGACGACTGGGGCTTTTTCTCGCACGTGAACAATCTGGAAAAGGCCGGGCAATACGAGGAAGCCATCCGGCTGCTGCGCGAAGGGGGCAAGCGCTTCCCCAACAACCACGCCATGCGCCTGGGGCTGGCGGAAGCGCTCACGCTCGCGGGCGGCGACGCAAAAGAGGCAATCGCCCTGCTGAAACAGGTGCTCGCGGGCGACGCCAACGAGAAGCGCCGTTCCTGCGCGCGGGCCATGCTGTGCCTCCTCTACGCCAAGGATGGCCAGCGCGAGAAGGCGCTATCCCTGGCCCGCACCCTGCCCCACATCTGGGAGAGCCGCGAGATTTTGCTCACCCAATTCCTCCCGGAGGACGAGAGGGCTGCCCACACGCGCGGCGCGATTCTGACAGCCTTGCACCTGCTGTGCCGCAAAATCGAAGGCGCGGGGGAATGGGAAAAGGTGCTTGTGCTGGGCGGTGAACCTGACGGCAGGGACGCGAATGAAATGCTGGAGACGATTGGGGCATATCTGATGTAGAGACGCACGGCAGTGCGTCTCCGGACGACACCAATACTTATGAAAATAGCAGGGACAACGCGTCCCTGCTGTTTTCATAGCGGCTGTTACGCCTCTTCTTTCTGCACAACCTGCCTGCCCTTGTACATGCCGCACTCCGGGCAAACGCGGTGCGGGAGCTTCAGCGCGCCGCAGCCGCACCTGTCCAGGGCGGGGGCCTTCAGCTTCCACACGTTGGAACGGCGCTTGTCGCGCCGGGCGTGAGAAACTCTCCTCTTCGGGACTGCCATGGTTTCACTCCGTTCTAGACCTTAGATGTTAGACATTAGATTTTAGATCTTGCAGGGCGGCCCATCGGGGGTCGCCTTCGGGCTTGCAATCGCAGGGGCCTTCGTTGAGGTTCTTGCCGCAGCGCTGGCACAGGCCCGCGCAATCGGGCTTGCACAGCAGCCTGGGCGGCATGGAAAGCACGATGTCCTCCCACACCAGGCTGTCCGGCGAGAACCGGGTGCCCTCCAACAGGACAAGGTCGCCGCTGTCCTCGCGGTTCAGGCTGAGCACCAGGGTGTGCTCCAGGGGGACCTCGGCCCGGTACTCGAAGGGCGCGGCGCAACGGTCGCACTGCACATGCAGGCATACCCGCGCGCTGCCCTGTAGTGTAACCACGCCCGCGCGGTTCTCCACCCGGCCTGCGGCGCGCGGGGGGGAAGCCAAGGGCAGCATGCCCTCGAAGCCCTCCAGGGGATAGTCAAACCGGGCGGAAAGGCCCGGGGTGTTGAATACCTGCTCAAGTTCGAGGTACATAAAGGACTCTCCCCAAACAAACAAAGAATAGTATACTCGCATTCGCGGGAAATGTCAATAAAAATTTTATCTAGAATTGTATTTCTTCGCAGAACGTAAAGATTTCCCCGGGCAGCTCGGATTTGGCCTCCGAAATGGTGAGGGTGATGTTCTTGTTTAGTCCCGTCAGCTTGCGCAAAAACAGCGCCAGGGCATCGTAGTCCCGCCCGCCGATGCGCAGGGTGGCGTCCACGAAGATGTCCGTGATGTCGTGGTCCTGGGCGCAGATGCCGCAAACGAAGCCGTAAAACGCGTCGTAGCCCTCGATGCCGTAGTCTTCCGAGGCGATCAGCCGCACGCGCGACCGGATCTCGTACATGAGCTTGCACTTCTGCTCGATGCAGATCACGCTGCCGTCGGAGGCCGCCGCCGCCGCGTTGACCCGCTCGGCCAGCAGCTTGGTCTTGCCCGAGCCCTTGATGCCGGTGATTAACGTAACCATGGGAATCACGCTCCTATCCAATGCTTAATGCATAATTATTTTCAGATGCTAGACCTCCAGCCCGTACACCCGCTTCAAATGCGCGCGCACCCTGTTGTGCTCCTTGCCCTTTTTGCCCAGCAGGGCGAACATGTAGTTCTTGTATTTCTCCACGCCGTCCTGGTCGAAGGGGTTCACGCCGATCATGTAGCCCGAAATGGCGCAGGCCTTCTCGAAGAAGTAAATCAGCCAGCCGATGTTGTAGGCGTCGCGCTTGGGAAGCGCAAGCACGAGGCTCGGGCACCTGCCCTTGGCGTGGGCCAGCGCGGTGGCCTGGAAGGCCGTGCGGTTGACCTCGAACAGGCTCTTGCCCGCCAGATAATTCAGGCCGTCGCCGTCGCCGGGCTCCTCTTCCAAAGAGATGCCGTTGGCCGCCTGCTCAAAGCGCAGCACCGTTTCAAACAGTATGCGCCTGCCCTGCTGGATATACTGGCCCAGGGAGTGCAGGTCGGTGGTGAAGGTCACGGCCCCGGGGAACAGCCCCTGCCCGCGCTTGCCCTCGCTTTCGCCGAACAGCTGCTTGTACCACTCGCCGAACTGCACCATGCTCGGCTCGTAACCGGCGAAGAGCTCCACGGCCTTGCGCCTGTGCTTGTAGTAATAGTAACGCAGCGCGGCGTAGTCGTCGCAGGCGTTTTCACCGAAGGCGCCGCCGGGCTCCTTATAGGCCGCCTGGGCCGCGGCCGCGCCCGCCATAAGGGCGTCCACGTCGATACCCGCGCAGGCGATGGGCAGCAGCCCCACCGCCGAAAGCACGGAATACCGCCCGCCCATGTCCGTGGGGACGACAAAAGTCGGCCAGCCGTTTTCCTTCGCCTCCTGAAGCAGTGCGCCCTTGTGCTCGTCGGTGGTGACGTAGATGCGCTTGTTGATCTGCGCGGTATCGCCCGCCCATTTCTCCGCCAATCTGGCCTTGAAGTACCGGAAGGCCACGGCGCACTCCAGGGTTTTGCCGGACTTGGAGATCACGTTGATGGTGAAGTCCCTGCCCTCGATGAGCCTGTCCAGGTCCGCGAAATCCGATTCGCTCAGCGTGTTGCCCGTGAAGTAGATCGCCGGCGTGTTCTCCCTGGTCTCGTTGTAGTAGCGCGAGGTCACGGCCTCGATCACCGCGCGCGCGCCGAGGTACGAGCCCCCGATGCCTATGACCAGCAGCACCTCGGCCTTGGCTTTAATCTCCTCAGCCGCCGCCTTGATGCGCCCGTATTCCTCGGTCATCGGGTATTCCGCCGGGAATTTCAGCCAGCCGCGCATGCCCGCGCCCTGGCCCGCGCCGCTTTCCAAATCCTGATGCGCCTGTTTTGCCTGCGCGTATAGCTTCGCCGCCTGCGCGCCCGCGGGCAGCTGACCGCCCGTATAGTCCGTTAAAAGCGCCAGTGCCATCCTTTCGATTCCCCCTGTTATCCACCAATATCACCTGAGATTATATTGTAACGCATTTCCGGGAGGAATGCAAGGGTTCTGCGGAAAGTTCACGAAAAATTTCGTTTTCGCGCAGGCTGAAAAATTTGTCAATTTGCCGGGAAGGCACTTTATTTTTCTGTTTCCCTGTGATATAATGGGATTGGTGTTGCGGCCTGCCTGGGTGTAGGTGGCGCTCCTCCTGGAAGTGGAAGCAGGTTCCATGGAAGGAGGTGAGGGAATGCTAGAAATATTGCTGGCAATGGGCTTTGTCTATCTATGCTACGCGATTGCTCTACATGAGACCAATAAAAAGCGCTAACCGCCCCTGCTGCCAAACGGTGAGCGGTTAGCTATCTTCGTCTATATGCGGAGGGACGCTGCCAACCCGGCAATGCCAAATCTCAACGCCCCCTTGGCACACCTCTATTATACCCGGAACAGGGGCCACTGTCAAGGGGGAATTTCGTTTTGCAGGTCAAATTTTCTTCATGTAGATGGGCCTGTGGTTATCCGGGTCCGTCCGCTGGCTGTCGCTGTACCCGGCCGACAGCCAGAACGGCTCCCCCGTCACCGGGTCGGGCGTAAGGAAGACGTCCGCAATCCCCCAGCCGAGGAATATCTCCTCCATGCGCCGATTCATTTCCGTTGCAAACCCCTTTCGCCGGAAGGGAGGGGCAACGCAAAACTCCATCACCATGCCGTAGTCAGGCGGAATGCCCACGGACTTGATGCCGCCGGAAAGCCCGAAGAACGAGAAGCCGACCATGCGCCCCTGCGAATACAGGGCATAGAAACCCGTTTGGGGCGTCTTATGCGCGTGCGCCACCCGGTTTTTCAGGCGGCAATAAACTTTTCGCCGCCCTTCCGGCTTCACACCGTTCCTTGTGCCGGTTTCGCGCCAATAGGGGAGCCATAGCTTGCGCAGCGCCCGCATCTGCCGCCGGTCGCCGGGGTCTACGGCGGCGAAATCAAGATTTTGCATGTCTGTTTCCATGAAATACCTTCTTTCAAAATAAATGCGCCCCTGACAAAATCAGAGGCGCTTATCGCACGAAAGAAGGGCTTAAGCCCCACGCACGGCGACAGGCAATATGATTTCTGATTTCGTCCTGTTCAGTTTCATCATCGCCGTCACCTCGCTTTCTCTTGTTATCAGGGGCTGATATGATTATGGCACAGCGCGCGGGGATTGTCAAGCGTTTTTTCTACACCGCCCGCCGCATCCGCCGCAAATCCTCCGGCTGTATCGAGCCGATCAGGTACAGGGTCACGAAGTAGAACAGCCCCGCCCCGGCAATCGCCAGTGCCAGCAGCGCGGTCGAAGCCCCCAGGCCGCCGGGCTTCGCGGCGTTGAAGATACCCAGCGGGATCAGCGCGGCGCAGGCCACGCACAGCAGGGGTTCCAGCGCGGCGCGCAAGGTGGGCCGCGGGGCCCCGGTCACTTTGATTAGCCTGCGGATGCTGAAGAAAAAGTTGTAAATCTCGCTGACGAACAGCACGATGACGTAGCCCTTGATCGCCATTTTCGGCAGGAGGATGTACACCAGCACCACGCAGATGCCCGAATCGATGATGTTGTACAGCATGGAGGCCTTCTGCTCGTCCAGGCCCTTGAGCATGCCGTCCACGCTCATGTCGAGGTACATAATGGGCACCAGGGGGGCCAATATTTGCAAATAGCGCGCGGCGTCGGTGCTGCCGTAGATGCGCTGGCTCAGCGGCCCCGCGAAGGCGAAGAACATCCCCCCGGCGAACACCCCGTAGATCAGCGAGAGCTTGAGGATCGTGTGCACCGCCGAATTGATCTGATCGGTTTTCTTTTGCACGCGCAGCTCGGAGATCTCCGGCACCAGCAGGCTGGAAAGGGAGCTGAGCACCGCCGAAGGGTACAGCAACACGGGCAGCGCCATGGCGTGGATCACCCCGTAGATGCGCATGGCCTCCTCCTTCGAGCGCCCGGCGGCCTCGAAGCCCCGGGGGATCAGCAGGTGCTCGGTGGTGAGCAGCACGCTGCGGGCGCAGGCCCCGGCGGCCTCCGGCCCGGCGATGTGCAG
>WQTL01000419.1 GCA_009786275.1 Bacillota bacterium
TTCCGTTGCGTTCCACGTGATCGCGAGGTTGCCGCTGATCTTCGATACACTGACCGGCGCGGTGCCCGTGACTGAATAGGCCCCTGTGAAGGTAGCGGCGTAACCGGTCTGGAGGCTCATGGTTGTGGGACCGGTGATGCCCGGCGCGATGGGCGGAGTGCCTCCCGTAACCGTGATGTTCGCACCTGCCGTTGGCGCTGTGTCCACGCCAAGGAAGGTGAACTTGATTGTCTTGCCTCCCACTGTCGCCGTGATATTGGCCGCCGCGTCGTTGGTTACGCCGGGCTCATTGTAGTCAATCACTTCGGTAGCGCCGTTTGAGTACGTCAGAGTCAACTGCGTTCCAGCAAGGACGAGGGCTTCGCCGACGGTATAACTTGCTTTCGTGGGCTGTGTTGTGACAGCCACGCCGGTGAGTGTGTTGGCGGTGGCCTCCACCGCGCCGCAGGTGCGCCCCGTGCCTGGGCGAGCCGCACCGACCTGGTCATTTGCAAGCGCTGTGACGGCCCCGGAAATAAGGGCCTGCTGGGCTGTATTCAGCCCGGATAAACCGTAAACGTCGCCGGTTGTTATGGATTCGGAAATACCAACCGCGATGCCGTTGCCCAACACTTTGTGCGTGCTGGTGGCAGAGTCGAACGCATTCACGCCGAAGATTTTTTGGTAGGTGACGCCGTCTTCGCCCTCGATCAGGCTGTTAAAAAAGCGGCAGGTGTTACCGTTGTCGTTGTATTGCCTGAGCGTTGTTCCCGCCGCGTCGGTGTTGCCGGCCAGGATGCTGTTATAAATATATGCGGGCCTGGTGCCATCGGTATAGTATCCGCCGCCCTGGTTTTTCGTGATGGTGGTATGGAAAAGATAGCTCCTTTCGCCGTTCGCGATTGCGCCGCCGTTCGCGGAAGTAATGTTCCCCGAGATTGTGCTGTTTGCAATGGCCAATAGTGTGGAAGCGGCGCCGGCGACTACTGCAGCGCCGTTATAACGCGCTTGATTGCCTGCAAAAACGCAGCCGGTCAGAACGGCGTAACTGGCTGCGGCACCATATTCCGACACATACAGACCTCCCCCGGAACCCGCTGTATTGCCGTTGAAGATGCAGTTGGTCAATTTAGCAGCCCCGGCTACATCCGCGCCACCGCCGAAGTATGTTCCCGCCGAATTGTTGGTGAATGTGCAGCCGAGCAGCGTCGAAACACCAAAAAGCACCGCGCCGCCGCCGCCCCTTGTCGCCTCATTGCCAGAAAACGAACAACCGGTCAGTTCGGTGCTACCATATCCATGCAGACCGCCGCCTTCTCTGGTTGCTTTGTTGTTGGTGAATACGCAGCGGGTAACTTTGGATGCACCTGTGAAATACACCGCGCCACCATATATCTGGCTGCCGGTCGTCTGATTGCCGACAAAGCTGCAATCGGTCAGTTCAGAGACGCCATTACTAGCCAAGTCGGCAACATACAAGGCGCCGCCATAGTTGGTTGACTGGTTATTGCTGAAGTGGCAATTTGTCAACTTGGCGCTGTACCCTACATACAAAGCGCCACCGTAACTGGTTGCCTTGTTGTTGTCAAAATCGCAATTCGTCAGTTCCGCGTTGCGGCCGACATACACGGCACCGCCATAGCCAGCGTCATTGAAACTGCAATTCATGAGATTGGCGTTGCCCTGAACAGCTAGGTTGCCGCCGGTGTAGGCTGTAGTGTACCCGTTTTCCAATGTCAGCCCCTTCAGGGTCAGCGTGCTTGTGATTGGCGCCCAGCTTTGAAGCAACGTGAAGTTTGTGGTGCTGTCACGTCGGATGGTCACGCCTGTACCGCCGTCGATGGTGAAATTGCTTTGGGAAAACCCGATTGGGCCGCTTGTCAACGTGACAGCGGTCACGCCCGGCGCGAAATTGACGGTGTCGCCGTCCGACGCCGACGCGAGGAGCGCGCGCAGGGAACCGGGACCATCGTCGCCGCCGTTGGTGACCGTCAGGCTCGCGGCGCTTACCGTTATCGGAGCTAATACGCTGCTGACCGACAGGAGTAACAGCACTGCCATCAGTACGGCCAGTGCCCGCTGTGCGGCGTTGCGGTTGTTTGCCATATTGAATACCCTCCATTTGTTCTGGTTTTTCTATGGTTTTCATTATACTACGCCCCCTTGAATGTGTCAAGCTCGTTTTGGATTTGCTTTTTCATACGTTCCTATGGCGAACAACCACTACCGCATCCGCTCGGTAGCCGAAGCAAAAATGGCGCGCGAACGTTTCGGGGGGGCATGGTGGACTGGGGGGGTACTTTGCTGAGGTAAGATAGCGATGCTCGGAGAAACCCAAGAAAATCAACATTTTCAAGGCAGAGGCAAACGGAAAACTGTATCAAGCAATAGAAAAAACCACAAAGCGCCCTGGAGAAAACCAAAATCCAGGGCGCTTTGTCATGGATGCGCAAGCAAAGCCCATGTATCGCATAATCCTCGCCAAATACGATCTCTTCAGCCGCATGAAACTCACTTTTCCGCCGCTGTACCCGTGCCCATCCTCAACACCATCTGGTCGAGCAGCCCCGCGATGTGCTCGGCGGGTTCGCGGTTCTCTATGCTGACCCACATTTTAATGAGGCCAAAGCAGCCGTCCACCAAGAAGCGGGTGATGTAGTTTCGTTCGTTTTGCCCGCTCTCGTTCATGGATAACGCCACCAGTTCCCGGATGCGCGGCAGATTGACAATCTTTTCCGGGAAGTCGGGGTCAACATTGTTTGACAGAAGGACTTTACACATATCCATGTTCGTCTCAAGATAGCGGATAATCTGTGTCAGCTGCGCGGCGTCTGTCGGCTGCGGCCCGTCGCTGGACAAATACCCCTCTATCTCGAGGAGCACGTCGTTTTCCATATCCCCCAGCAGGTCGTACTGGCTGCCGTAGTATTTGTAAAACGTCGTGCGGTTGACTTCCGCGCCTTCACAAATATCCCGCACGGAGATCCGGTGGATGCTGCTTTGCTGCAGGAGCCGCACGAGGCTGTCCTTCAACAGTTTTTTTGTCAGGCGCACACGCTGGTTTTCCGGCATGGCGGCTCCTCTCCAAATGTTTGTCGGTTAGCTTTAAAAGAGACAGTTTCGTCGATAGTGTTGACATGACAGCCAAACGAAAGCCAACAGTTGGTTGTAAAATAGATGCATACACATTATAATACATATGTATCCAAAAGTCAACAGGAGGCTAGTCATTCGATATGAAAAAAGTCGCGGGTTGTATCGTTAAGGGGCGCATGGTTATCCTTGCGGTGTTTGCTGCCCTGACCGTCATCTGCGGGATACTGATCTCGCAGGTCAAGCTCAATTACGACATGTCCCAATACCTGCCGAAGGATTCCGGCACCCGGATTGGCACAAATCTCATGAGCGACGAATTCCCGCAGATGAGTACGCTCAACGTTATGCTATCGGGGTTGAGCGAAGAAGAGAAAGCCAGAGTCTATCAGGAGCTATCAGCGAAGGAACATATCACAAGCGTGGGCTATGACGCGCAAAGCGAGCAGCACAACAGGGACGGCTATTCGCTTTACACCCTGCAGCTGGATGTCGGCGCTTACGCGGACGCTTCCCGCGCACTGGTGAGTGAACTGGGCGAGGAATACGAGGGTTTTGACATCGCCATCAGCGGGGAAGCGGCGATGAATGTGTCCATGGGGGTGCTGCCCCTGCTGTTCGGCGTGGCGGCGGCGATTTTGTTCGTTATCCTGTTTTTGATGTGCAATTCCTGGCTGGAGCCGTTTTTGATTTTGCTGACCATTGGCACGGCGATCGTACTGAATATGGGCACGAACATCGTATTTGATAGCGTATCCGACATCACTATGGCCATTGGGGCCATCCTGCAGCTTGTGCTTTCGATCGACTATTCCATAATGCTGCTGAACCGTTTCAGGCAGGAGAAACGCACCACGCCGGATATCCGCGAAGCGATGAAGAACACCATCCGGCAATCGTTCACCGCCATTTCCAGCAGCGCCGCCACCACCATTGTGGGGATGCTGGCATTGGTGTTCATGCGCTTTATGATCGGCAGGGATATCGGATTTGTGCTTGCCAAGGGCGTGTTTTTCAGCCTGCTTTGCATCTTCACGGTACTGCCGGGCCTCGTCCTGCTGAGCAACACGGCAATCGAAAAAAGCGAAAAGAAGTATCTGCGCTTTAACATGGAGAAGCTTGGGCGCTTCAGCTACAAAGCGCGCATCGCCATCCCGATTGCGTTCGTGCTGCTGTTTGCCGGGAGCTTCATTTTGCGCGACAAGGTACAGATCGATTATACGATGGAAAAATACAATGACGTGGGGAAGGTGTTCACGCCGGACAACCCCATTGTCGTCCTATACGAGAACGGGGACGAGGACAAAATAGCCGCTTTGGCTGGGGCTTGGGAAAAGGACCCGCAGATCGACAGCGTCAACAGCTACGCGACGACGCTGCAAAAAAAGATGTCGGCGGAGGACATGGCCGCCTACATCGCTTCGATGGGCGGCGGGATGAAGTTGGACGCGCAGCTTCTTAATATAGTCTATTATGCCGTGAACAGCACGGAGACGCCCGCGCTGATGACGCCCGCCGCGTTTTTACATTTCATCGCGGCTGATGTGGCTGAAAACCCGGCGTTTGCCGCCTTCCTGGACGAGGAAATGCGGGCGAATCTGGAGCAGATGAAAACCTTCGCCGACAAGGATAGTCTCACCGCCCCCATGGCAGCGAAGGAGTTGGCGGCGCTCTTGGGGCAGGAGCCCGGCGACGTCGCGCAGTTGTATGCCCTTTACTTCGCGCAAAAGGGCGGCGTGGAAACGGGGACAATGACGCTGCCCGCCTTTGCCTGTCTCGCAAATGATATGGCCGGGGATGAAGCCTATGCAGCCATGATGGACAAGGATATGCTGGCGGAGGCCGAAACCCTTGCTGTGCTGGCGGACCTAAAAAAAGCCGCTGCCCCGCGCGGCTATACCGAAACGGCGAAGCTGCTGGGCCTGGACGCTAACGACGCGAAGCTCCTATTTGCTGTGTGCTATGCGAGTAAGGACGATTATCAGCCCGGCGCGATGACTGCGACGGCCTTCGCGGGCTTTCTCCGGGACAAGGTCGCGGGCAACCCGCTCTTCGCGGGCGTTATGGATGAGGCGGCGCTGTCGCAGGTAGGCACACTCGCGGCGTTCACGGACAAAAACGTGTTTCAGAAACAGATGGATAGCGAGGAACTGGCCGCCCTGTTCGGCGTGGAAAGCAGGATGGTCCGGCAGGCGTTTACCCTGCGCTTCGGCCTGATCGGGCTGGGCGCGAGAACCATGTCGCCCCAGGAGTTCGTGAGGTACCTGCTGACCGACGTCGCGGACAATATCCTGTTCCGCCCGTATTTGGACGATGGTACAATCAAGCAATTGAACATTGCGCTGGCGATGATGGAAGCCGCGCTTGCGGGGGAAAAGCTGGGCTACGGGGAAATGGCGGAACTGCTCGGCATGGACGCGGGGCAGGCGAAGACTTTATATGTGGTCTACGCAGCACAGCGGGGCGCGGCCGCGGGCTGGAAGCTCTCTTTGCGGGAAGCCGTCACTACCATGGCGGAATCCGCCGACGATTTCAGCGGGTTTATGAGTGCGGAGCAGCTGGCGCAGCTGCAAACGGCGCGGAGAATCATGGACGGAGCAGCTAACGGAACGCGGTATACCGCGAAAGAGATGGCGGGTCTCACCGGGATGGACGCGGCGCAGGCGCGGCAGTTATATTTGTTCTATGCAAGCCAGCATGGCGATACCGATGGCTGGGCGCTCTCTGTCCGGGATTTCCTTCAGTTCATCTGCAGCGACATTTTACCGAACAACGCCTTTTCTGGCCGGTTCGATGCGAAGACCCGGGCGCAGCTACAGGCGGCGAACCATATTGCCGCGGCGGTGCTTTCCGAAAAGGTTTACGGCCCGGCAGGGATGGGAAAGCTTCTGTCTGGCTTCAGCGAGGATTTGGATAGCGGAACGGTGGAGCTGCTCTATGCATACCATGCGGCCCTGGAAAAAAGCGACCCCGCCTGGGCGCTTTCCATGGAAGAGCTGTTTGAATATTTATCGGATCACATGCCGGAGAATGCCGCCATCACGGAGGGAAAAGAGCAGCTGGAAGACGGCAAAAAGCTACTGCGGGGGTCTGATCACTCCCGCGTGATTCTCAACACGAAGCTGCCGGAGGAAGGCGAGGACACCTTCGCCTTCGTGCAAAGGCTTGAAAGCGAGCTGGACGGCGCCGGGATCGGCACGTACTATCTTGTCGGCAATTCCATCATGGCGCATGAAATGCGGCAGAGCTATCCACACGAAATCAAGTTTATCACCATTTTGACGGCGGCCGCTATCTTCATCGTCGTGTTGCTGGCATTCCGCTCCTTAGGCGCCCCGCTGATTCTTGTCTGCCTGATCCAGTGCGCTGTTTTCATTGTCATGAGCTCGCTGTATCTGGCGAAGATGAGCGTCTACTACCTGCCGCTGCTAATCGTGCAGTGCCTGTTGATGGGGGCGGCGATTGACTACGGCATACTGCTGACATCCTACTATAGGGAGGCCAGGCAGACGATGGACAGGAAGGAGGCGGTGATCGCGGCCCTGAACCACGCCATCCATACCGTCTTGACCTCGGGGCTGATTCTGACAGTGGTTACTTTTGTGCTGGGGCTGATGTTTTTGAGCAGCCAGCAGGCCATCGCCGAAATTTTGCTGACCATCGCCGGGGGGGCTGTGTGCTCCACGCTCCTGGTGGTGTTCTTCCTGCCGGGCATTCTGGTGGCGCTGGACAGGCTTGTGGTGAAAAAAGCGAAAAAAAAGGGCTTTCACCCATGACCTGGTAGTATTGCAGGGGCATTACCCAGATCATGATCCTAACGGAGAAGGGTTCAACGATGTGTTACGGCAACGGCGGGCAGATCCTGTTCACCGGCGTGGTGAACCGGATTTGAGCGAAAAAAAGCATGGCGATGCCCGGCGGGGATTCCTCCCTGCCGGGTCAACCTCTTTTTTGGTACATATTCGAGTAGGTTCAAGGTCAAGTTCTTCCGGAAAAAACCTGATGTACTTTAAGGTTTGGTTTCCGGCGCTTTTTGGCGGTCCGGGCGAAAGCGGCAGCTTGACAATCCGCTCAGACGATGCTATGATATAACCAAATCCTTCGTAAAGTTCAATTGACGCAGGTAACCCCATGCACGATGAACTCAAGGCGCGCGTGTGCGCCGCCATAGACGCCGCCCGCCCGGACATCCTTGCTTGGGGCGCGCGCGTCGCGTCACACCCGGAGCTCGGCTTCAAAGAAGAAAATACCGGCCGCCTTGTACGCGAAGCGTTTGGTTCCCTGGGCATTGTGTACGAGCACCCCCTGGCGCGCACCGGCGTGAAGGGCAGGCTCGGCGGCAAGCCCGGGCCTGTCAACGTGTGCCTCGTCGGCGAGATGGACGCCGTCCCCTGCATGGGCCACCCGGACATGGACCCGCGTACCGGCGCGGCCCACGCCTGCGGCCACAACGCGCAGGTCGCGGCGCTGCTGGGGGCTGCCTGCGGCCTTGCGAAAAGCGGGGTGATGGAACATCTGCATGGCGTCGCATGCTTTTTCGCCGTGCCCGCCGAGGAGTTCATCGACCTGCCGTACCGGCGGCACCTGGCCGAAAAGGGCGAGATACAGCATTTCAGCGGCAAGCAGCAGCTC
>WQTL01000420.1 GCA_009786275.1 Bacillota bacterium
ACCAGGTATAAGAGCGCCGTTTCGGGCGTGGCCAAGGCCTACTACGGCGGCTCGGGCGTGGCCAGCGGCCTGGGGGCCCCGCGGCCCGGCTTCGTGGCCGTGGACCCGAAACAGTTCCCCTACGGTACCCAGCTCTGGATCGTCTCCAACGACGGCAAATACGTCTACGGCTACGCCATCGCGGCGGATACCGGCGGCTTCGTGAAAACCAACGGCTGCATGGTGGACCTCTATATGCCCAACCTGGATATGTGCTACTCGTGGGGGGCGCGGGGCGTGACGGTGTACGTGCTTGACGAGCCGCGGATCAAGACGCCCTACGGGAGCAGGTAGATACGCTATATATGCGGAGACGCACGGCAGTGCGTCTCCGCATTTTTGTTTAGAAATACCCCAGCGGCTTGCCGATGAGCAGCGTCACCCCGACCGTGACCAGGATCAGCGCGGCGTGGGCCGGCGCGCCAGCCTTGGCGAAATCCTTCACGGAGAAATACTTCTCGGGGTAGCACATCATGGGCAGCGGGTCGAAGGGCAGCAGCCAGAAGGTGGACACATTGAAGGCCACCGGCAGGAACAGCATCATGACGGGGATATTGTTGTCCGCGGCAAAGGCCACGATGGTCGGGACCAGGACGCTGACCAGCGCCGGGCAGGAGGGGATCAGGAAGTGGATCACCGTCGTGAATACGGCGAGCACCAGCACCAGGACCAGGGGGCTCGCGTGGGCGAAGGGCGACAGGCATATGTTCGCAAGCCAGCTGGAGGCCCCCGTCTGGAGCATCGTGGCCCCGAAGGCGATGGACGCGCCGGTCATGATGATGACCGTCCAGTCCAGCTTATCCCTGACGAAATCGTAATCCAGCAGGCGGATGCCCGGGAAAAACAAGACGGTCGCGAATATCGTGAGCACCGTGGTAGTGGAAAGGTCATGTAGATAGCCCTCCGTGAACCACAGGGCCAGCATGACCGCCGTCATGGCCATAAATTTCTTTTCCTGGCCGTTGAATTTCCCGAGCCCCGCCAGCTCCTCTTTGGATTCCTCCAGCCCGGCCAGCTTGTCGAATTCCGGCGGGAACACCGTGATGAGGATCAGCCAGATGACGGGGAGGATAATCAAAACAAGGGGGATGCCCATCAGCGACCACTGCGCAAAGGTGAGCGTTTTGCCTGTGGCGGCCTGCAGCAGGTCCAGGGCCATGATGTTGATGGGCGTGCCGGCGGGCGTGGCGTTGCCGCCCACCATGGCTCCGAAGATAATCCCGATGACGGAGGCCTTGGCGAAATTGCTCTTGCCCCGCACACAGCCGTTCTTTTTGCACACCGCCAGTACGATGGGGAGGAAGGCCGCGCAGCTGGGGACGTTGGATATGATGGTGGACACCAGGCCGGTGGCCGCCGTGAAGAAAAACACCATGGCCTTCGGGCTGCCTTTGGAAAGGACCGTGAGCTTCAGGGCCAGGCGCTGGTTCAGCCCGCAGCGGTCCATGGCATAGGCCAGCAGGATGGACACGAACATGAAGAAGATGGTGGGGCTGGCGAAATCCTTGATCACCGGGATCGCCGCGCCCTCCACGGATTTGAGCCCCAGGGCCACAGCCACGAACATGAAGAGGATGGAGGAGACAATCAGCGGCACCACCTGCGTGGCCCAGGTGAGCACCACGCAGACCATCAGGGCGATGGCCTTCTGCCCGTCCGGGGGCAGCCCCTCGGCCGTGGGGAGCAGCGTGATGACAAAGTACACCGCGGCGATGCCGAGGATGGTGAGCGCCTGCCTGAGATCGAGCGCCTGCCCGGGCGAAAGGGTCTTTTTTTTCAACAAATTGGGTCCTCCCTTATTCCCTCAACAAGTTAGCATCATAACAGGATTTTTATGCTTTGTCAACAGTTTTTTCTATTTTCAAAATTTTCAAAACCTCCCTGTCGTAGGTCATCAGGCCGTTGACCTCGTCCTCCACGTCGCTCACCTGCGTGTAGACGGCGGCACTCAGGCCCGCGTCCGTCAAAGGCTTTACCTGCTTCGCGTAAAGCTTGGCATAGGCTTCTCGCAGGGCCCCAAGCGATTTGTATACCCTGTACCCGAACACCTTGCCGGGGTTCCATACGTGGCCCTCAACAGCATGCGAATACCCGCCGAACTCCGATAATACGAGGGCGCGGTTGTCGTCTTTCCCGCGCTTTGGCGCCTTCAATTTGGTGAAATAGATATGCGGGCTGACGCAGTCGCCGCCGCCCTGGTCGTGCCAGCCGCTGGCGTGGTCGACGGTGCGGGAGATATCGCGGGCGCGGATGAACTCCACGGCCTTGTTGGCGTCGAACTGCCCCCAGCCCTCGTTGAAGGGCACCCACATGGCCAGGCCCACGCAGTTTTCCAGGTGTTCCAGCATGCATTCGAGGTCCTCGTAATATTGCGCGCGGCCCTCTTCGCTTTCCCGCCCGAAGCGCCTGTAATTTTTCGGGCCGTCGTTGAGCCGCACGCCGAGGAAGGGCAGCACGCCGATCACGCCGAAATCATACTTCGCGCCGCCGTTGACCATATCCTGCCAGACGAGCATGCCCTCGCGGTCGCAGTGGTAGTACCACCGCAGGGGCTCGATCTTGATGTGCTTGCGCAGCATGTTGAAGCCCAGGGCCTTGCAGGTGCGGATGTCGTACAGCAGGGCCTCGTCGCTTGGGGCGGTGAGCAGGCCGTCGGGCCAGTAGCCCTGGTCCAGCAGGCCGTTGTGGAAATACGGCGCGTTGTTGAGCATGAGCCTCGGTGTACCCGCCTCATCTTTCCCAAGCGAAAACTTTCGCATGCCGAAATAGCTTCGAACGAAATCCTCGCCGCATTCGAAAGCGATGTCGTAGAGATAGGGGTCCTCCGGGCTCCACAGGCGCATATCGCGCACGGGAATTTCCATCGTTTCGCGGGCTCTCAACGCGGCTTTTCGCTCTTGAAAGATGGCGTAACAGTCGTCGCTGGGGGTGATTTTGATCACGCCCGCGTCGATGTCCGGCTCCATGCGCACGCGGGAAAGATGGCGCGCGGGCAGGCTTTCCAGCCACACCGTCTGCCAGATGCCCGACTGCGCGGTGTACCAGATCCCCCCCGGCTTTCCCGATTGCTTGCCCCGGCCGGCCCACGAGGTATCCGTCGGGTCGGTGACCTCCAGGCGGATTTCGTTGACGCCTTCGCGGACGCAGCGCGAAACATCGAAGCTGAAGGGCGTATAACCGCCCGCGTGCGCGCCGATTTCTTGGCCGTTGAGCCGCACCCGGCACGCGTGGTCCACCGCGCCGAAGTGCAGCAGGGTGGTGTGCTTGAGAAACCCATCTGCGGGCGTAAATTCCCGCCGGTAGTAGAGGGTCTCGTCGGGCTGCAGGCTGCGCCCCACGCCGGAAAGCCGCGCCTCGGGCGAGAAGGGCACGGCGATCTCGCCCTGGTAGCCGCCGAAGGGCTCGCCCTGCCTGTAAATGGCGTAATCCCACGGGCCGTTTAGATTCAGCCAATCAGCGCGTTGAAATTGCGGGCGGGGGTATTCCGGCAGGGGGGCGGCGCGGTCCTGGGCCTTGCCCCAGCGGGTGAGGAGGTGGTTCATGGCGGCGCTCCTTACAAAAAGATAGCTTTATTTTACATCAATTGGAAGCGAAAGTCAAATATTGCTTGCCATTTTTCGTGTTTTGTGGTATAATGCTAACGCATAAATGCGATGACGTATGGGAGGTGCCAAAAAAATGCCGGACAATCATGACGACAATCTGTATACCGACGAGGCGGACGAGGATCTGCTGACGACCATCCGGCGCTGGACGGAAAAAGCGCAGCAGGAAAACGAGGCCAAGCGCACCCCATGGCCCCCGCAGGAGCCGGCCGGCCAGGGGAGCCCCGCGCACATGCGCAACCCCTGGGCGCCGGAGCTCACGGCCGCCGCGGACCGTGCCCTGCAGGAGGAGCCGCAGGCCGGCGTGCCCGCGCCCTCCCCTGTCTATGCAAAAAATGAGCTTAGGAAAGAAAAAGCCTTCCGGAAGAAGAAGCGTCCCCTGCGGCGGGTGCTGGCCACCCTGCTGGCGCTGCTCGTGCTGCTGGGCGCGGGCGGCTACGCCCTCGCGTACGCCATGGCGGGCAAGGTGGACCGGGAGACCTACCCCGTCACCGACGAAGACCGCGCCGCGCTGTTCGCCGCCTCCGGCACCACGCGCGTGACGAACATCCTCCTGCTGGGCCTGGACCGGGTGGACGCCGGCTTCCACACGGACACCATGCTGCTGCTGAGCGTGGACCGCGTGCACCGCACGCTGAAGCTGACCTCATTTTTGCGCGACAGCTGGCTGAAGCTTCCCAACGGGAAATATGGCAAGCTCAACACGGCCGTGCACCAGAAGGGCGGCCCGGTAGCGGTGATGCGCGCCATCACGAAAAATTTCAACGTGCGCGTGGACCACTACGTCATGGTCAACTTCGACGTGTTCGAGCAGATCGTGGACGCGCTGGGCGGCGTATCCGTAGCCATCACCGATAAGGAGATCAACTTCCTGTGCAAGAACACGCGCCTGGGCCAGCAAATCGGCAAGGAGAAGATGCAGCAGGACATGGAGAAAAAGGGCACGGTGAAGCTCACCGGCGAACAGGCGCTGATCTTCTGCCGCATCCGCAAGCTCGACAGCGACTTCCAGCGCACGGCACGCCAGCAAAGGTTCCTGGAAAGCCTGATTTCGGCCTGCAAGAAAAACCCCCTGCGTCTGCTTGGCCTGATGGGCGATACACTGACCAAAGTCCAGACCGACATGAGCCGGGCGCAGATGGCCAACCTGGCCGCCATGGCGCCGCTGCTGCTGGGCTACGGCATGGAGGAGTTCACCGTGCCGGCCGAGGGCACCTGGAGCTACGCCACCAAGCGGGGCGCCTCGGCCATCACGCTGAAAGAGGAGCAAAACGCGGAAAAACTTCGGAAATTTATCTATGAATGATGCGTTGCATATCTTCAAAAAAGGCTTCAGCTTCGCGGTGGACGGGCCGGGCAACCGCCTGGTCTATCACCTGCGGGGCTGCAATTTCCGCTGCCCGTGGTGCGCCAACCCGGAATGCTTCCTCCCGCCGGAGGGGCCGGGCACGCCCGTGGCGGACATTCTGCAAGAGGCGAAGCAGGCAAAGCCGCTGTACATCGCGGGGGGCGGCGTGACCTTCACCGGGGGCGAGCCCACCTGCCAGTTCGGGGCGCTGCGCGCGGCCCTGGAGGGGCTGAAGGCGCGGGGCATCCGCACCTGCGTGGAGAGCAACGCCGCCCACCCGGAGCTGCCGTCGCTGTTCCCGCTGATCGATCTGCTCATCCTGGACTGCAAGCACCACGACAGCGCCCTGCACCGGCAATGGACGGGGCAGGGCAACGAGCAGGTTTTGGCGAACATTCGGTCAGCATCGTTATACAATAAAATTTTATCGAATAACAATATGAAACAGGGCCCAGAATTATCGAATAACGATAACAAATTCCTGGTGCGCATCCCCCTCGTGGGCGGGGTGAACGCCTCGGACGGGGACGCCGCCGCGTTCGCCGCGCTGTTCCGGCGGCTGGGGGAATTCCCCGTGGAGGTGCTGCGGTACCACGAATTCGGCAGACCTAAGTGGGCGGAGCACGGGATGGCGTACACCATGCGCGGCGCGCAGGTGAGCCCGGCGCAGGCGGAACGGTTCGAGGGGATTGTAAAACAAAAATAATTTGTCATAATATGGTTGCAGCTTGCGGCATGATATGATAGCCTTGGTGTTGTGGCCTGCCTGGGAAGGCAGCGCTCCTCCTGGAAGCAGAAACAGGTTCTGTGGAAGGAGGTGAGGGCATGTTGGAATATCTGCTCGCAATCGCATTCGTGCTGATCTGCTTGACAGTCGTTCTGCATGAAGTAAATAAAAAGCGCTAACCGCTCCCCGACTTGCCATCCGTGAGCGGTTAGCCATCTTCGTTTAAATGCGGAGGGACGCTGCCAACCCGGCAATGCCAAACCTCAACGCCCCCTTGGCACACCTCTATTATACCCGGAATAGGGGCCTCTGTCAAGGGGGAATTTTGCCCGGAAGTACATATAAATAAATGTTTTCACGCCGGTGTATCACTCCGCAACCTGAAAGCCCGAGCATAGACCATCTGTGGTACGGATGAAGTCGATTTTCTCCAGGGGGATGAAGTAGCTGTACTGCCGGTTGACCACGCGCAGCGTGTTCTCCTCGATGAAGATGGGCGTGCCGGAGACCAGCCTGCCGCACACCGAGATGTCCACCTCGTTGCGCTCCCACCATTTGCGGTAATGCAGCAGGCCGTAAAGCCCCGCGCACTCGCGGCAGCGCGCAGGGGCGTATTGCGCGTATTTTATGGATGTATCTTCGCACATAGCAGTTCCTTCTATCATATACTGGGATGGTTCCGTTACATAGTATGATAAGCGCCGTGATTTGCTACGTCTGATTTTTTTCAGGCACATTTCACGCGGGCTTTCATATACTGTCAATGAGCAAACCAAGCTCAATCAAAACAAAAGAAATGAAGGAGAAAGCATCATGGAAGACCGTAAGTACGGATGTTCACTGGAAAGGCTGTTCGAGCGCTATAAAGGCCAGCCTGTCGAAGTCCTGACCAACGACGGCGTGCGGTATTGCGGCATCGAGCTCATGGCCTGCGAGGACGGCGTGGAGCTCATCGACAAGTGCAGCCGGGTCATCTTCATCCCCTTCCGCCATATCGACGCGGTTGTGGAGCCCAAGATGAAGCTCACCGCCTTCTGCGGCCACACGGACTGCGAGTGCCGCAAGGACGACTGCGAGTGCGAGCACAAGGAGCACGAGCACGAACACGAGGGCCGCGGCGGTTATCGCGACTGATTTCACAGGGCCATCGCCCCGCGCCGGACATTTTGCCCGGCGCGGGCGTTAAACTTTTATGAACACCAAAAAAACGCTTGCATATTCGCCAAAAATATCGTATGATACATAGGAATAGTTCATCAAAATGGAGGGCATCTTATGCTGACCTACCGCGAAAAAACGAATATACTGCGTGAGCAAAAGGTTGCGATGACGCAACGGAAACAGAAGGCCTTCGAGCACCGCCGCGGCTTCTTCGATACCGACGACAAGGGCTGGGTCACGCCGCCCGAGGGCTACAGCTTCGAGATGGAGTACAACCACCCGAAGGGCGTGTTCGGGCCCATGGGCTGGGCGCGGAATTTCTACCGCTTCCTGGACAACACGCCGCCCTACATCGACCCTTATTGTTCCCTGGCCGGGGCGTACTTCGACAAGCTGGAGTGGCGCGGCTGGGGCGGCTGGCGGCCCGAGCCCGAGTTCAACCCCCCCGAGCTTGCCGAGTTACGCGCGCTGCATAGTAAGTACAACATGAACTCAGGACTCGGCGGCTCGCACCATTTCCACCACGACGTGAAGAACATCGGCTTCAAGCTGGGCTTCGGGGGAATCCTCGCGAAGATCAGGCAGTACATGGACGTGCACAAGGACGACCCGGCAAAGCTGGAGTTCCTCCAGGGCGAGGAGCTGGTGCTGCTGGGGATTCAGCAGTGGATTAAGCACAATGCGCAGGCCGCGCAAAAAGCAGCTTTGGAGCAGGAGGACCCGGACCTCAAGGCCAATTTAGAGCGCATGGCCGAGATGAGCTTTAAGCTGATGACCGAGCCGCCCGCGACGTTTGTCGAGGCCTGCCAGTTCCTGACGTATTTCCTCGTGCAGTCGAGCATGTTCAACGGCTCGGG
>WQTL01000421.1 GCA_009786275.1 Bacillota bacterium
CTATCATCTGCGGCGCATCTTCGAAGACGCAGAGCTGCTGCGGGGGGCAACTATTCGAAAATATCGAATAGTTCAAACCGAAAGCGGGCGCGAGGTTTCCCGCCAGGTGGATCACTACAGCCTCCAGGCGATCATCGCCGTGGGCTTCAAGGTCAACAACGAGCGCGCCGTGCAGTTCCGCAAGTGGGCCAACGGCATCGTGAAAGACTACACCATCCAAGGCTGGGTCATGGACGAGGAGCGCCTGAAAAACGGCGGCACGGTTCTCACGCAGGAGTATTTCGACCGGCAGTTGGAAAAAATCCGGGAGATTCGCCTGAGCGAGCGGCGGTTCTACCAGAAGATCACGGACATCTACGCCACCGCGTTGGACTACGATAAGAACGCCAAACCCACCCGCGAGTTCTTCGCACGGGTGCAGAACAAGATGCACTTTGCCGTGCATGGGCGCACCGCAGCCGAGGTCATCGTTGACCGCGCCGACGCCGAAAAGGAGCACATGGGCCTGACAACATGGCGCGAGGCTCCCTGGGGCAAAATCGCCCTGAGCGACGCTGTTGTGGCGAAAAATTATCTCGATGAGGACGAAATGCGCTCGTTGCAGCTGATCGTGTCGGCCTACCTCGACCTGGCAGAAAACCGCGCGCGGCGCGGCATTCCCATGACCATGCAGGACTGGGCAGGGCACTTAGATCGCATCCTGCAAGCCGACGGCAACGAATTGTTGACCAACGCGGGCAGCATCTCCGCCGAAATCGCCCGCAGCCACGCCGAGTGCGAGTTCGAGAAGTATCGCGTGGTGCAGGATCGGCTGTTTGAGAGCGACTTCGACCGGTTCGCGGCGCGGGAGTTGGGGCGGTTGGAGGAAGCGGCAGCAAAATGAATGTACCCGACATGCCCGCCTCCGCCGTCCTGTCTCTCCTCGCCCTGATTTTTGATTGGGGTGACACGCTGATGGTGGATGATCCCCAATACGCGGGCTCTATGGCTTTTTGGGAAACGGTAACGCCAATGCCCGGCGTCGCGGAAACCCTGCCGCTGCTGCATGAGCGTTTCAAATGCATCGTTGCGTCCAACGCGGGGGATTCCGATGCCGCGCTGATGCGGCAGGCATTCCGGCGCGTGGATTTGGACAAATATTTTACTGGCTTCATCACCTCAAAAGAGCTGAACGCAACGAAGCCGTCCCCCGCCTTTTATCAAGGCATTCTTGATCAATATAGCCTGTCGCCGCGCGAAACCATCATGATTGGAAATGACTATAGTAAAGATATCACAGGCGCTAAAAGCATTGGTCTGAAAACGATTTTTATTACCAAAGAACAGGGCAGTTTCCCGGGGGCGGATTATGTCCTTTCGTCGTTTGAGCAATTGCTTGACATTTTTGGCTTGCCTAAAGTTCACCCCGATATGCCCGCCCCCACCGTCCTCTCCCTCCTCGCCCTCTTCGAACAACACGCCATCGAAGTCCACGTCGACGGCGGCTGGGGCGTTGACGCCCTGTTGGGCGAGCAAACCCGCGCACACGAGGACCTGGACATCGCCGTGCCCCACAAATATGTACCACAGCTGCGGGCTCTCCTCGCGGCGCGCGGCTATGCGGAAGTTCCCCGCCCGGATTCCTGGGAGTGCAACTTCGTGCTGGGCGACGCGCACGGCCATCTGGTCGACGTCCACTCCTACACGTTTGACGAACACGGCAACAACATCTTCGGCGTAGCCTACGAGCCCCGCCACCTGACCGGCACCGGCACAATCGAAGGCCACCCGGTGAGGACAATCCCGCCGGACATCATGGTCCAGTTTCACACCGGCTACGATGTAGACGAGGACGATTATTACGATGTGAAGGCGCTGTGCGAACGCTTTGGGATCGCGCTGCCGGTGATCTACGAGAAGTTTGATATAGCGTAAAAAGCGGAGGTTTCCCCATGGAATATTATCGAAAACTCGTCGGTGAGCGGCTGTATCTCTCGCCGTTTGACGCCAGCGATGAAGGGACATGCACCCAATGGGCGCGGTGGATGAACGAGCCTGCCGTAGCCGAGTGCTATGGCGACCCGAGCCATCTTGTGACCCCGGCCAGCGCGAAGAAGACTCTGGAAGGCTTAACAGGGCATCGCTTCAACATTGTGCTGATGGACGGCGACGTATGCGTCGGCCACATCAGCCTGCACGACATTGACCACTTCCACCGCCATGCTTATATCGGCATTTTTATCGGCGACGGGGAACACCGGGGCAAGGGCTACGGGGCCGAGGCCATCCGGCTGGTTCTCGATTACGGGTTCAAAACGATGAATCTGCACAGCATTTTGCTTTCCGTCAATGCGGACAATGCCGCCGCCATCGCCTGCTATAAAAAAGCGGGCTTCCGTGAATCCGGGCGGCGGCGCGAGTATAAATTCAAGGGTGGAAAGTACATAGACATCATTTATATGGACATATTGGAGCAAGAGTTCGCGGGGAAGATTTTATGATGCGCTTTGTCAATGACATTATCATGCAGCAATATGGCCTTGAGGTCTATGAATCCAAAAAGCTTGCCATAGGCGCGGGCTCGAATACCTATTTTCTACGCACGAACGCCGGGAAATTCATTTTGAAGAACGCGAGTACGAGCGAGATCAACAATCCCCAGAACGAACCGGCTCTGTGCGAGCACTTGCTGCGAAAAGGGCTGCCGGTGTCGGAATTCGTCAGGAATCTCGGCGGGGAATATCTGTGGACACATGACAGTGCTGTATATCATATGCAAAAATTTGTTGAGGGCGAAACCCTCGATTGGCACACCGCCGGGGACGCGCTGTTGGACGAATCCGCGCAAACTTTAGCGAAAATTCACGCCGCCCTGGAGGATTACCCGGCCCTGCCCGTGGGCATCGGCGAAGGCTTCTTTCGGCATATGACGCCCGGCAATGCGCTCAAATCATATAAGAAGTCATACAAACACGCAAAGAGCATAGGCGATACAGCGTCATTGGAAGACCTGGATTTCAGGATCCAGCTGATGAAACGCTTCGCGGTGCCGCCCATCCGGCTGGATTTGCTCACGCGAAAGAACACCCACGGCGACTACTTTATCAGCCAACTCATCTGCGGCGAGAATCAAATCAACGCCGTCATCGACTGGACAACGGCGTGCGTGCATCCTGTTGTGTGGGAGATCATCCGCTCCTATAGTTACGCCGCGCCGGAATGCGCCAACGGCGAGCTCAATCCCAGAAGGCTCGTCGCGTATGCCGCGCAGTATCTCAAGCACGCGGACTTGACGACATATGACATCAAAATGATGCCCTATGTGTTTTACTATCAAATTGCCGTCTGTGATTATTACAATCAATACTATCAATCAACGGCAGGCAACCGCGATATCTACCTGCGGCAAGCGATTCTTTCGACAAAGCTGATGCGCTGGTTCGACAAGAATATAGACGAGCTATCCGCGATGATGGTGAAAGAGCTCAGTCACACCGGGTAAGCTTCCCGCCCTCCGACTTCTCCTTCCCCGCCTTCGCCGGAAACCACCCCTTTGCCACGCGCTTTTCCTGCTCGAACAGCTCGCCGATGCACCACAGCAGCGAGAACCCCAGCACCGCCAGCAGGCTCGAAAGCCACTGCGTGCCGCAAAACAGCGCCCCCGCGATGCTCGCCAGCCCGGCAATCAGAAACGCGGGCCAGCACCGCTTGCCGATGTGATATTCCGCTTTGATCACCACGGGGTGCAGCGCGCCGATGATTAGAAACGTCCCCGCACCGATGAGAATTCCGGTGATGCGCATGGTTGCCCTCCCAGTTGTGTTTGCTATTATTTTATGCGGGCAGGGCAGGGTTCATACAACACGTTATTCTAATCTTTCGTCTGAGAAAGCGTCTTTTTGGCGGAGACGCACAGCAGTGCGTCTCTACATTCTGAATTTGCGCTTTTTCGTGTTGGTAGAGACGCACTGCTGTGCGTCTCCGCTTAGAAAAACGCTTTTGCGAATGAAAGATTAGAATCACGTGGTTCATACAAACCTTAACTTGCATTCCCCTCCCATCCATGCTATAATATTTTAAAAATTTACAGCATTTGATGAAAGGAATACCGCAGTGAAGGTAACACCGATAATTGAAACTGAGCGGCTGGTCCTGCGCCCTTTTCGGCGTCGGGACGCGGCGGCGGCCAGCTATAACAGCAGGCAGCCTTCCGTGGCGCATTTTATGTCGGACATGGTCTTGCCCACCAAAAAGGATGCCAAACGCTGGATTCGCTGGATATATCGTGAAGTAACGGTGAGCGGCGTATTGGCCGTTACGCTCAAATCCAGTAAAAAGTGCATAGGACTTGTTGGCGCTGTCCGCCAAAGCAAGGTCGATAACGAAATCGAAATCTTATTTGCGATTGCTGACGAATATCAAAACAACGGTTATGCCGCCGAAGCAGGCAGTGCCCTGATCGACTGGGTATTTGCCAACACGGAGGTGCCATATTTGGTGGCAATCGTGAAGCATGAAAATCTGGCTTCTCAGCGGGTGATTGCCAAGCTGGGGTTTGCGTACAGCGGCGAACGGCGCGCTGAATATGATGGGGAAATGACGGATTTTCACTATTACCGGCTGAATAGACCCGACGCACAATGCTGATTGCATAGGAGGCAGAAGCATGACACAAGAAGCACTGTTGCACATCGTACAGTCGCAGCTTGCGATAGACATGAATTGCGCAATTGACGATCTCAACGGCGAGAAAGACAGCATCCTGTTCACGCAGGCCCGGGAGAACCTAGGCCGCAGGCCTTTTCCGCGCAGTGAGCGGCACTTTGAGATCCTCTCCATGGGCAGGGCGATCATCGTTTCCGCATCGCCGGATATCCTTGCCATTGTGTAGCCTGCGCTTGCGGGCAAGAGCCGCGACGAAGCGTTTTCCATGCCGTTTGTCTACGGCCCCTCCCTTTATTATCTGCCTGATTTACACAGAATAGAACCCCTTCCCGCGCCCGCCGGTTTTACGTATGAGCTGGTTGAGCGGGAAGATATTCCGGCGTTATACCATCTGGAAGGCTTCAAAAATGCGATAAGCTGCAGCGGCAGCGCGCTCCGTCCAGACGTTTTGGCGGCCACTGCCAACAGGAGGAGCGCATTGTCGGCATGGCGGGGGCCAGTATAGACTGCGCGCGCATGTGGCAGGTGGGCATAGATATGCTGCCCGATTGCCGGAACCACGGCCTGGCGGCCTATCTCGTCAATCGGCTGACCCTTGAAATTCTGCGGCGGGGCTTTGTGCCTTACTATGGCACTTCCATCGCAAACATCCCCTCGCAGCGCACTGCGCACCGCGCGGGATATTATCCGGCATGGGTATGCTCCTACAAGGGCAGCTTCGAGGGATATGAATTGCTGCCAACTTGCTAGAACCGCTGCATAGAAACAGGGAGACCCGCCATGTACTAGTGATGCGCATGATAAGAAATATCGCTTGGCTGAATCGTTTTGCAATACTCTACCAGCGTCTTTATGTGCTCAAACGTGTCCCTGTCCGGAAGAGTAAAGTTGATCGTATGCTGGCTGCACACATTTTTTAACGCCTTCCCAAAGATCGGTACATCCTGCGGGCCGGTACAGCCTTCATGGCAGCGATGGCAGCGCTGCACATTTTTGTGAACAGCGGCAAAGAAGCCGCCGTCATAGCCATCGGCGGCGGCGTCGAATGAATACGACAGAAAGAACGAGATAAAAACAAGCTCCCGCTCCGGGTTCAGCCACAGCTTGCAGATGTTGTGGCCCTTGAACGGCACTTTCCAGCAATACTGTTCACCGTCTTTGCACGGCGTACATTCATGGCTCGTCAGCCACGCAACAAAATCCAGTGCATCCGATTTCTGCCCGGCGCTTAAGTTTTCCATGTCATTGATGTGATCTTCTATAGTGGGGACTTTCTTTTTTCTGCACATCGCCATATCCTCTTTCATCATTTTGACCATTATACCACGTTTCACAAAAGAGATCAATCAATTTTTCAGGGAGGCCAGCCATGTACTACTCCACAACCCACCCATCCCCCATAGGCCTTATCACCCTCGCCTGCGATGGCACAAACCTCGTCGGCCTGTGGCTGGAGGGCCAGAAATATCACGGTGACACCATCCCCGAAACGATGACAGAGAAAGCCGACCTGCCCATCTTCGATGCCGCGAAGCGTTGGCTGGAGCGCTATTTCGCCGAAAAAAAACCCGCCATTTCGGAACTGCCTCTTGCGCCGATTGGGAACGCGTTTCGCCAGAGCGTGTGGGGCATTCTGCGTGAAATTCCTTACGACCAGACGATAACCTACGGCGCAATCGCGAAGCGGCTGGGCTGCAAGTCCAGCCAGGCGGTGGGCGGCGCGGTGGGGCACAACCCGATTTCGATCATCATCCCCTGCCACCGCGTGGTGGGGGCGAATGGCAGCCTGACGGGCTACGCGGGCGGCGTTCAGACGAAAATTAAGCTGCTGGAGCTGGAGGGCGTCGATATGGCAGGGATGGTTGTACCGAAGAAGGGAACGGCGCTGTAGTCAAATCACCCACGCCGACACATACCAGTTCTTTCGGTCGATGGGCAGCACATCGGAGCAAAGACAAATCACCGCGCCGGCGCCGATTTTGGTTTTCAAGTGCGCCGCGCCGGAAAAAACATCCTCCTCGCTGGGTTCCTTCGTTCCGCGTCGCGTCCTTGGACCAGGCGCTTTTTTTGATCTCGATGGGATACGCCGTGCCGCCTTCCCATAGGACCAGGGCTTTCGTACAGCCTCGGCATGAAGACTACAATCAACAGGCACTTGAGGGGAATACCGCGCTGCTGGCAAAACTCTTTGAAACCAAACGTGCAGGTAGCAGCATGAATATCATACTGCCACCTGCACACTATGGAATAGAATGCTTATATCACCGAATCAGTATTAATACCAGATCCACCCGAACAGGACGATAATCAGAATCCATTGCCAGAACGTGGGCCTGACCTTCACATTGAATACCACTTTGCCCGCGCTGTTTTGGGCCGTGATGGTAGCGGAACCGGTTTTGATGAAGCTCTTTTGCGAGGTGATTTTCCCTGTATTGGGATCCACTGTAACATATTTGGGATTGCTGCTGCTCCAGGTCAGTCCATCACCGGTAACGAAATTATTTAATTGCGTTTCACCCCGGTAATGCAGCGTCACATTTTTGTCCGGCGCAATGGTCGGCGCGACAATTGCTGCACCGTTTGCCTCAAAGATCGCCTTAACGATGACATTCGACGCTGGCATAGTGAACTTGTTGCCTGTCACCGTCACGCCGCCGCTGATGACCTGCCACTCCTTGAATTGATACCCGCTGTCCGGCGTCGCTGTCAGGGTGATTTCCGTCCCCTGCGTTGCGGAAGCCGCGCTGGCGCTGGCCGTGCCGTTGCCACCACTGGTGACGGTGATGACATAAGCGCTTGGCGGCAGGGCCTTATAGGTCGCCGTGACCGTGACCGCGCCTACTGGCATGGTGAAGGATAGGCTCGCGACGCTCGGATTGCGTAAGGTTACGCCGGTCGCTACCCACTTGTCGAATTCCTGTCCCGCAGGTGCCGCGTTTGCCGTAATCGTGACTGTCGCGCCTGCCGCGTAGCTGCCGCCGCCCGTGCCGTTGTTGACAGTGACAGTGTAAGTCGCGGAGAAGATCGCTTCGAACACCGCCTTGATTTCGACCGTACCGGCGGGCATGGTGAACTTGCTGCCTGTCACCGTCACGCCACCGCTGATGACCTGCCACTCTTTGAACTGATACCCGCTGTCCGGCGTTGCCGTCAGGGGG
>WQTL01000422.1 GCA_009786275.1 Bacillota bacterium
ACTGAGTATTCGGGCATTGAATTTGATTTTAAAATGCCTGAAGGCGCGGGTTGTGTATTGCAGCTGAATGTAGTTTATTATGCTCCTGCAACTGATAATCATCCTAACTCGGTATTAGGTACATTGAAAGGCAAGACGGAATGGTGGGTTGGTTTTTCCGGCGCGGGGATATACGAGGTACTGCCTCCTGAACCGCCTGATCTTGATGGGGAATTTCGTGATGAGCAACGCGGCTTCTGGCAAAAGGTGCTGGATTTCTTGCAGGGCATATGGGACGCTATAAAGTCTATCCCTGAATTTATAGCGGAACTTCCGCAAAAGATTCTTGACGGCTTGAAGTCCTTGTTCGTTCCCGGTGAGGGTGAGCTTGAGGCTCTTATTGAGGATTTCAAGCTGTACGCTGAAGAGAAGCTGGGCTTTGTCGCTCAGCTGATCGGCCTTGTCCCGGCTGTTATCGGTCCTATGATCGAGGCCGGGGGCGGTGACGTGGTGCTTGTGCTGCCTCGCGTGTATTTGTCCGGCGTGTACGGCGGTATCGAGTTGTGGGGTGAGCAAGGCATTAATTTGACGCAAGTCATAGCGGGGAATAAGTGGCTTACTCTGTTTTACGGGATGTACAAGGTGCTGGCCTCGGCGCTGCTGCTGGGGCTCATATTGCGTTATATGTACCGTGTGATGCACGATATCCTGGATCAGAAGGAGGAGGAGTAGCGTGGTCGTTGTCTTGCTGCTGAAGGCGATTTTCGGTCTCCTGAAGCTTTTGATTATGCCTTTCAACCTTCCCGATCTTCCGGCGCTGGATGACGTGTATACGCTTATAAGCTATATCACGACGATGGCGTATAACATGGTGTATCTGGTGCTGCCGCGCGGTACGGTGTCGGTGCTGTTCGCTGTGCTGGTGCTCGTGATTGCGGCTCGTTACCTGTACAAGTTCGTGATGTGGGTGATTAAGAAGATCCCCGGCGGGATGTCATGAACCGTCCCCGCGGGGTCCCCGCGGCGGCGGGGTGCGGGGGCGGCCATTTCCCGCTTTAACTGACGAAAGTAGGGCAGGGGACTGCTAAAAATGTTCGATTCACCCGGCTAAAGCGTTTTAGGGTCGACATTAGTATTAATACTCGCGCGCCCGCGCGTCTAACAAGGGGCGAAGTCTTGTCGAAATCGACATTTGGCCCAAGTACGTTCGATGCGAAAAAAAAAGAAAGTAGGAACTGAATATGTCCTTGGATTACTTCGGCCAGAGTACGTACAAGGAAAAATGGAACGGGCTTGACCTGGTTTATTCGTGCGACAAGATTGTTTTTACGGGGCGCTTTGCCTTTGGCGGTATTGAACCTATGTTGGGCTGGCTCGCTCAGCTCCGTACGTTCGGCGTGCTGGCTCCTCCTGATCAGCCCTGGGGGTATTTTTTGAAGGAGGTAAGATTTTACGAGAAGTTCGCGGTGATGTCGTACCGGAACAATTTTGTTTTCGAGTTTTTCAATGAGGCGAAGGAGAAGGTGTCCTTCTACCTGGGCGTCGGGTTCAATACTGCGATGGGCTTTGTTGAGACGTGGAGGGTCGAGTTTAACCCGAATAAGGTTCTTTTGAATTGCGGGGCCTGGGCGCGGGATTTCCTCTTGCGGCTGAAGGGTTGCTCGAAGGTCGGCGGGCTGACAAACTCCATTGAGGTAAAGTCCTTCGATTTGGCCATAGATTTCCCTGTGGCGCGGGATTGCGTGCTTTACGAGAAGGGGCAGCGTGTCCACAAGCTTTTTATGTACTCCGCGCTGAATAGGACGGACTACTACGGCGATTCGCGCAAGCACGGTGCTACGAAGATTTACAACAAGGCTCTTGAGGCCGGCCTTGAGCGTGACCTTACTCGCCTGGAGGTGACGCTGGAGCTTGATGACTTTGACAGCGTCCGGCACTATTTCGAGGGGCTGCGGGTTCTGCGGCATGGACAAATTGTTATGGAAGAACTTGGAACTTCGTTAAAGCAGAATGACCGTGTGTTCCTTGAGCTCTTGAATCTGCATCCGGAATATCTATCTCGATTGACTTACAGGAAACGTGATGCTTTTAAGCCGTATCTCAAGGACTTTGTGCAGCCGTTCGTGCTTAGCCTGAAGGCGTTTCATTATGTGGCGGGCTGGACAGCTGCTTTTATTACTTTGGACATAAGGAGTATCTTCGGCGATGACAGATAGCGAAAAGGTTGTTTCCGTCATGGCTTTCATGCTCAACGAGGGCCTGCGGGTGGATGACTACTACCGGACGACACTTGGCTATCGTACGGTGAAGTGGCGTGAGTGTGACCAGCTGGACATGCTGGAGATTATCCAGCTGCAGGACAGGGTGCAGTACTTCAACGAGCTTGACGCTGTGATAGGGAATATCCTTTACAGCAATAACCGTCCCAGGCCTGTGTTTTATCCCTTGACTGGCCTTCGCTATGATGGTATACTGTAGGTATCCTTGTGAGAGGAGGAAGTATAGGTCAGGCTTCGTTTGCAAGCTAATTTGCGTTGTAGGGCTGTATCCTGCCCTGAACTTCGTAAAACAGTAATTATACGAAGTTAATGGTCTATATTTTTACTTGGGTATGAAACGAGAAGATATCTCCACCCTGCCGCGGCTGGTGCAGGATTATCTGCAATCCCTGGAGCGCCGCATCCACGCGGAACTCACCATCCTGGAATACGCCTCGGACCTGCGCCTGTTCTTCCGCTACCTGGCGCAGAAGCGCGGGCTGCTGGCCCCCGACGCCGACTGGGACGAGACAGACCTCGCCGCCCTGGTGGATACGGCGTTCATTCGGCGTGTGACGGCGGCGGAGGCCTCGGACTTCATCTCCTACTGCCGCAACACGCGCAAGAACAACCCCAACACCCTTTCGCGCCGGTTCATCGCCGTCAAACGCTTCTTCCGCTACCTGACGGTGCAGCGGCATATCCTGGAGGTCAACCCCATGGACGAGCTGGACCCCCAGAAGACCGGCAAGTCCCTGCCCGTGTATCTCCCGCTGGAGGATTGCCTCAACCTGCTGCGCACCGTGGAGCACGACATGGAAAATCAGTTCCGCGAGCGCGACTACTGCATGCTCACGCTGTTCCTCAACTGCGGTATGCGGCTCTCGGAGCTGTGCGGGCTGAACCTCGTCGATATCCATAAAAACGACACCATGCGCATCCGCGGCAAAGGCAGCAAGGAGCGCACGGTGTACCTCAACGGCGCGTGCACGGCCGCCCTGCGCCGCTACCTGGCCGCGCGCCCCCAGGACGGCCTGAAGGCCGAGGACCGCGACGCCGTGTTCATCAGCCGGAACAAGCGGCGGATCAACCAGCGCTCGGTGGAGCTCATGCTGGAGAAGTACCTGAAAATCTGCGGCCTGGAGGGCAAGGGCTACTCCATCCACAAGCTGCGCCACACGGCGGCCACGCTGATGTACCAGAACGACGTGGACGTGCTGCAGCTGAAGGAGATCTTGGGGCATGAAAACTTAAGCACCACGCAGATATACACGCACGTGCTGGACAAGCAATTGAAGGAGGCTGTGGAGCAGAACCCCCTTGCCAATGTGCGTGTGGAGATATCAGAGGCGGAATATCAGGACTCCATCATCCGGATGATGGAGGAGAAGCTCGGTGTACCGGATACGCGCACGCCCGCCGAGCGCCTGGCTTTCTTATCCAGGGACGACGAGAAGGACAAGGAAACCGAGGAGGAGAAAGCGGCGCGTATAGAGTTTATTATATCACAGATACTGCCGAAGGAAATGAGAGACAGGCAGAGGGCGTACGAGAATGAAATGAATAAAAAATAGCTTGGCATGGCGCTCAGTCGCTCCGCGATACACCCTCTACTTTTGCGCTGCTAAGGCACGCAAAAGTCGCCCGAGGCGACAGCTCCCTCTACGAGAGGGAGCCCGGGGGCTTAGGCGGAAAGCGAGATTGTAATTATGTGCGTCTCAATCATGAGCGTTTATTCCGTGGGAGACGCACTGCTATGCGTCGCTGCAAAAAAACAAGGAGATATCTTATGAAAAAGCTGCTCGCCCTCGCGCTGGTTATCGTGTTGGCCTTGGGGTTTTCGGCCTGCGGCAAGCAAAAAACGCTGGAACTGACCAGCGTCACGATCTATCTGCCGGACCAGGTGGCCATCGACGCGGGCGGCTACGGCTTCGCCGCCAGGCAGGTGGAGATGCACATGCCGAATCTGGTTTCGTTGCAGGCGATGCAATTGGTCTCGCATTTGGCGGCGTCGGGGGCATTACCTGAGGGCTGCGCAGTGCTCTCCTTCGACGAAGAAAACGCGACGCTGGATATGAACGAAGCCTTCGCGCAGGCGCTGGGCCGCGCGGGGACCCTCGGCGAGACGCTGCTGCTGGGCTGCCTGGTGAACACCATGCTGGACTTCTTCGGGCTGCAGAGCATCACGGTCACGGCGCAGGGCGAGGTGCTGCAGACCGGTCACGAAACATACAGCGACCCGCTGGGCTTTTACGGGAACTAGATCTCGAAGATCCCCGCGAAGGCGGCGAAGCACAGGGCGTCCAGGGCCGCGGCGAGGACGCTCACCAGGTGCAGTACGAGATAGCGCGTGGTGTATAGGCGCAGGCTGCTCTCCATTTTATCCTGCTTGTTGCCCAGCACCAGGAGCATGTCGCCGGACATGAGCATGCTCTCCTTGCAGTAGGCCAGCATGATCAGCGCGGACACCGCCGCCGCCGGGCTGAGCACCAGCGCGCTGTAGCCTACGCCCGGCAGGCCGTAGGTCATATAGAGCCAGCCGCTCACCACGCCCAGCCCCGCGCCGCGCAGCACCGGCAGCAGCAGCAGGAACGGCAGCCCCGCCGCGCACAGCCCCAGCAGGAACGCCGCCATCATAAAGAGGAAATCCGTGCCGAAATAGCCCAACGCGCTGCCGAAGGGGCTCAAACCCGCGCGGCTGAGCCGCTGGGCCCGCAGGAGCTCCAACAGGCGCGCCTGCCAGCCCGCGGAGGCGCTCCCGGCCGTTTTTGCTCCCAAAAACAGCCCTACGGCATACAGCCCTAAGAGGGCCAGCTTCTGCCAATTGCGCGCCAGGGCAGACGTATATTTTTCTAAACCCGGCCCGGGCAGGCGAGATGCGCCGCCGCGCCCAAACAGATTCGACTTTATTTTTTCAAAAAACGGACTGGCTCCAAACGGGATTGCGCGCTTCATGTTTCCGGTTTCCTTTCTTGGGCTTCTTGGTCTTTTGTCTTTGGTCTTGTCCTTTCTATTTCTATGTGAAAGAAAGCGCGTGTATGCCGCAAAGATGCTTTATCCAGCAAAAGCATATGCGCTTTATTTGAATAAAGCCATTTAATTCATTGCGATGAAGCGCACTCCCCTTTCACGTGATGAAGCTTAACAATTTAGCTGATTAAAGCTCCGAACAACCGTTTGAGCTGCGTGGGGAAATCCAGCTTCTTCACGGCCGCGGGCGAGGTCAGCGGGTAGCTGCCGAGGGTTTCGCCGTCCAACGTGATGGTGATCTTCCCCAGGACCTGCCCGGCCTCCACCGGGGCTTGCACGTCCGCCGCGAGGTCCACGCTCTGCTGCAGGTCGCCCTCGCTCCCCTTGGGCACGAGGATGGGCATGGCCGCGGGGGGCACGGGCTTAACCCACTGCTCGGCCCCGCGCAGCACGCGCACCGGGGTGATCAGCGCGGGCGCGAGCTGCGGCGTGACGGTGGCGAAGTTCGCGAAGCCCCAGTTGAGCAGGCGCTTCGCCGTCTCGAAGCGGTCATCGCTGCTGCCGGAGCCCAGCACCACGGCGACGAGGTGGGTCTCGCCCCGCTTCGCGCTGGCCGCGATGCAGCAACCCGCCTTGCTGGTGGTGCCGGTCTTGATGCCGGTGGCCCCCTCGTAGAAGCGCACCAGGCGGTTGGTGTTCACCAGCTCCGTTTCGCCGCCCCGCAGGGAGTCCATCCAGATGGTCGAATACTTTATCACGATGTCGTGCCGCAGCAGCTCGCGGCCCATCAGGGCGATGTCCAGGGCCGTGGTGAGGTGCTCCGTGGTGTCGTCGTCCAGGCCGGTGCAGTTGACGAAATGCGTGTTTTTCATGCCGAGCTCTTTGGCTCTTTCGTTCATTAAACGGACGAAGCCCTCCTCGCTGCCCGCGACGGCCTCGCCCAGGGCGCAGCTGGCGTCGTTGGCGCTGTAAATCGCCGCCGCCTTGAGCAGTTCCTCCACCGTCATGGTCTCGCCCTCTTTGAGCCAGATCTGCGAGCCGCCCTTCGAGGCCGCCGCCGACGAGGCGCTCACCTTGCCGTCAAGGACGAGCTTCCCGCTTTCCAGGGCCTCGGCCACCAGCAGCAGGGTCATCACCTTCGTCACCGATGCGGGGTAGAGCCGCTCGTTCTCATTGTGCTTCACCAGCACCTTGCCCGTGGAGGCGTCCATGAGCACGGCGGCCTTCGCGGCGATCTGCACCGGCGGGGTTTCCTCTATCGCCAGAACGTTAATGCGCGAAAGCATGATGAGCGCGGCTGCCAAGGCAAATCCCCTGCATAGCTTTTTTTTCATGAGGCACACTCCCAATTGTTTGATTACGCCATATATATGCTTGCATCCGCGCGCAGATTCAAGTATAATATACATAACCATTGAAAGGCGGGCCTTTGCTTGACCGTCGCGTTTGTGACCCTCGGCTGCAAAGTGAACCAGGTGGACAGCGGCGCCCTGCGGCAGCGTATGGAGGCCGCGGGTTACGACTGCGTGGAGCCGGAGGAGACCCCGGACGTGCTGGTGATCAATTCCTGCGCTGTGACAGCCGAGAGCGAGCGCAAAACCCGGCAGAAGCTGCATCACTTTCGCGCGCTGTATCACGAGTGTGTGCTGGTGCTCACCGGCTGCGCGGTTCAGGCGGGTAAAGCGGACGCCTACCCGGAGGCCGACATTGTGCTGGGGCACCGGGATATAGGCGATTTCGCGCGCTATATCGATGAGTTTTCGCGGACAAAAGCGCGCGCGGTCTGCGTTTCACAACATCAGCGCGATGAAGCGTTCTGCGATTCAGCACATAAAAGTATAGAACGTACTCGCGCCCATCTAAAGATCGAGGACGGCTGCGACCGGTTCTGCGCCTACTGCATCATCCCCCACGCGCGGGGGCACGTGCGCTCCATGCCCTTGGAAGCGATGAGGCGCGAACTCGAAAACTTTGACGCGCAAGGCTTTCGGGAGATCGTGCTGGTGGGGATCAACCTGGCCGCGTATGGCTCCGACCTGGGCTGCGGCTTGGGCGACGCGATGAGTTTATTTTCTGATTCAGAAACATTTTCCAATATACAGCGGGTGCGCCTGGGATCGCTGGAGCCGGATTTGCTCACGCCAACGCTTATTTCAAAGATGGCAAATACTACCATTTCTTCCAAAATAAAATTATGCCCGCACTTTCATGTCTCCCTGCAAAGCGGTTGCGACAGCGTTTTAAAGCGCATGGGACGGCTTTACTCCGCTGAAGAATATTTTACTCTGATAAAGCGGCTGCGCGCATACTTCCCCGGCGCGGCGGTCACCACGGATGTCATGGTCGGTTTTCCGGGCGAAAGCGAAGCGGAATTCGAGGCCTCACTGGCGTTCGCGCGGGCCGTGGGCTTCGCGAAGATGCATGTGTTTCCGTTCTCCGCACGGCCCGGCACCGCCGCAGCCGCCATGCCGGGGCAGGTCCCCCGGGCGTTGAAGCAGGCGCGGGCAAAAAAAATGCTGACCCTCGCGCAGGAGTGCCATACCAATTTTCTGAATTCGCAAATAGGGAGCGTGCTGGAGGTGCTCCCCGAGGAGGAGCACCCCGCCGG
>WQTL01000423.1 GCA_009786275.1 Bacillota bacterium
GGGCGCGCCGCCGATATCGAATTTTATGGCGGGTTCGCCGCCCCGCACCAGGGTGATATGCTCCGATCGCATGCCCTGCAAAATCAACGCGTCCCTGTCGAACAGGTGCGCGTGGATGGCGATGTCCGCGGCGTTCTGCAGCACGGGGCAGCCCCCGCCCGCCAGCATGGCCTCATCGTCGATCCATTGGCTGTCAAGGGTTTCGGGGACGTCGAAGCGCAGAATGTCGCCCATGGCGCATTGGAAACCCGGGTGCGCCCCCAGGGAGAAATACATGCCGCCGCCGTCTCGATTCGCCACGGTCGCCTCGGCGACGAGGGCGCGGCCCTTCAAACGATAGGCGAGGGTCAGGGAGAACTCGAAAGGGTAGCAGGCCCGGGTGGCGTCGCTGCTTTCCAGCACGAAGGAGGCGCGCGCGCCCTCGAGCGTTTCCAAGCGGAACGGGCTTTTGCGGGCGAAGCCGTGCTTGGGGCAGACGTATTCCTTCCCCCGCCAACGGTAGCGGTCGTCCTTCACACGCCCGACGATGGGGAACAGCACCGGGGCCTGGCCGTACCACACGGCGGGGTCGCCCTGCCAGAGGTACTCGGCTTTGGTATTCCTGTCCTTGACGGAATGCAGCTGCGCGCCGAAGTCGTCCACGGCGCAGAAGAGGTGTTCGTTTTCGATATGCCAGAGCATGGCGGCCTCCTTGCGGTGTTTATTTCATACAATCATAGCACCTTACGCCCGGCCCTGTCAATCATTTTTTAATTGACAAACAGCGCGGAATATTATATAATTTAAGATATGCGAAATTGCCGTAAATGGCATTCGGCTATAGACATCGGGCGCAGGATGTGGTATACTATATTATAAATATATTGCTGGGAGAACAAGGCGACTATGATGAACGCAAAAACCGCGCTGGACCTGATCCTGAAGGGCATGGAGCCCGCGCTGCAGGAGGCGGAGTTTACGCCCGTGAAGCCGCAGCCGGAGGGGAACGCCGCCCTGTTCGCACGCGAGGGCGAGACCCTGCGCATCAAGGTGGAGGACGACCGCGCCGCGCTGCAGCACTGCCCGCGCGACCCGGACATGGCCCCGGAGGGCGACTTCAAGCAGCTGGCGGTGTCCCTGCTGGAGCTGGACGGCGCGGCGGAGGGCGACTGCCGCTACATCGCCGGGGATTTTGCCGATGTGGTGCAGAGCAAGTTCCGCAAGAGAAAGAAGGGCGCGGCCGCGGCCCCCGGCGCGAAGCTTCCGAAGAGCATCTCGAAAACGGCCATCAAGAACGGCGAGGCCTACTATGACGCGCTGTCCTTCGGCAACAGCTTCACGGCCATGTTCCCGGATTTACGCGCGGCGTACAAGGCCAACTACGAGCAATACGGCGAGTTTTTGGCCGAGGAGTTCTTCCTGCGCGGCGGCGGCAACGACCTTGTCATGCGCGTTGTCCGGGAGAACAACCAAACGCAGATGAAGCGCCTGTTCGGCCTGCTCAACGAGGTCTACGAGAACGGCGTGAACGACGTGCAGAGCCTCATCTGCGTGACGATTCTGGGCGCCCTCGAGGGCGACGAGGTGCTGCTGGCCCGCTGCGCCGACCACATGAGCGCGGACCTGGCCCCCGTGGCCATCCGCGTCAACCGCTACCTGGCCTCCGGCGCGGGCAAGCGCGCGAAGCAGAAGCTGGAGAACCCGCCGCTCTACAAGCCCAAGAAGGAGAAGAAGCAGGGCCTGCTTTCGCAGATGATGGGCGGCGGCGGGCAGGGCGGCATGCCGGGGATGTAGTCAATTTAGTGCGAGGAGAAATTGCCATGGACGGCAATCTGGCGGAAGACAGAAGTAAGCTCTACACCTATGCGGACTATCTCACCTGGGATGACGGGCAGCGATGGGAGCTGATCCATGGGCGCGCCTGGCTTATGGCAGCGCCAAGCACGGAGCATCAGGAAATCAGCCTTGCGCTGGCCTTTCTGATGTATCCCTATTTTCGGGGAAAGCCCTGCAAGCTGATCCCCGCGCCCTATGATGTTCGCCTGTTCCCCCGGGAAGATCATGACGACTATGTTTTGGTGCAACCGGACATCAGCGTGATCTGCAACCCCGAAATCATTGATGAGAAATGCTGCAAGGGCGCGCCGACGCTGGTGGTGGAGATTCTTTCCCCTTCCACCATGAGCCATGATTTCGCGGACAAGATGGATCTTTACCGGGACGCGGGCGTGCGGGAATACTGGGTCGTGGACCCGGTCAGCCGCGTGGCGCATGTATACCTGTTGCAGACGCACGAAAAGCGCAGAACCTATCGCATGGACGAAACCCTGTCCAGCCCCACGTTCCCGGGCCTGGAAATCCCCCTGGGCGACGTGTTCCCCGCCGCGCCAACCACAAACACGAAGGAGTAACCCCCTTGGACGAAACCATCCGCTTCGACGACGCTTCCGCCCTGGATACCGCCGTCACCGAGAAATACGACGAGAGCCAGATACAGGTGCTCGACGGCCTGGAGGCCGTGCGCAAGCGCCCGGGCATGTACATCGGCTCCACGGGGCCGCGGGGCCTGCACCACCTGGTGTACGAGATCGTGGACAACTCCATCGACGAGGCCCTGGCCGGGGTGTGCACCGAGATCAACGTGGAGATCCTGCCGGGCGACGTGGTCGCCGTGCGGGACGACGGCCGCGGCATCCCCGTGGGCCTCAACGAGAAAATGGGCATTTCCAGCGTCACCGTGGTGCTCACGGTGCTGCACGCGGGGGGCAAGTTCGGCGGCAGCGGCTATAAAGTATCGGGCGGGCTGCACGGCGTGGGCTCCTCGGTGGTCAACGGGCTCTCGGAATGGCTGGAGGTCGAGGTCTCCCAGGACGGCAAGGTCCACAGGCAGCGCTTCGAGCGCGGCGTGCCCGTGACCGAGCTGGAGGTCACCGGCGAGACGGACAGGACCGGCACGCTCATCACCTTCAAGGCAGACCCGGAAATTTTCACCGAGACCACGGAGTACGAGTTCGAGACCCTGGAGCGGCACCTGCGGGAGTCGGCCTTCCTCAACGCCGGCCTGCGCATCACCCTGGAGGACCTGCGCAGCCCGGAGGAGCCCGTGCGCAAGAGCTATCAATATGACGGCGGCATCGCCAGCTTCGTCGAGTTCCTCAACAAGAACCGGGGCCTCACACCCCTGCACGAGGCGCCGATCCTGCTTTCGGCGGTCAGCGGCGACCGCAGCGCCGAGGTGGCCCTGCAATACAGCGACAGCTACAACGAGCTGCTGATGAGCTACGCCAACAACGTGCGCACGGGCGACGGCGGCACCCACGAGACCGGCTTCAAGAACGCCATCACCCGCGTGTTCAACGACTACGGGCGCAAATTCAAGATCCTCAAGGACGGCGACAAGAATCTTTCGGGCGACGACGTGCGCGAGGGCCTCACGGCGGTGATCAGCGTGAAGCTCACCAACGCGCAGTTCGAGGGCCAGACCAAGGGTAAGCTGGGCAACACCGAGATGACCGGCATGGTCTCCGCCCTGGTGTACGAAAAGCTCATGACCTATTTCGAGGAGAACCCCTCTGTCGCCCGGGCGATCTTCAACAAGGCCCTGGACGCCTCCCGCGCCAGGGAGGCCGCGAGGCGCGCCCGGGACCTGGCCCGCAAGAAAACCGGGGCGGAGGGCACCTCCCTGCCCGGCAAGCTGGCGGACTGCATCGAGAAGGACCCCCGCATGACGGAGGTGTACATCGTGGAGGGCGACAGCGCCGGCGGCAGCGCCAAGCAGGGGCGCGACCCGCGCTACCAGGCGATATTGTCGCTGTTCGGCAAACCGCTGAACGTGGAAAAAGCCCGCATGGATAAAGTTCTGGGCAACGAGAAGCTCATCCCCATCGTGCTGGCGCTGGGCACCGGCATCGACGAGGAGTTCGACATTACGAAGCTGCGCTACCACAAGGTCGTCATCATGGCCGACGCCGACGTGGACGGCGCGCACATCCGCACCCTGTACCTCACGTTTTTCTTCCGCTATATGCGCCCGCTGCTGGAGGAGGGCTACGTCTACTTCGCCAACCCGCCGCTGTTCCGCGTGAGCAAGGGGAAAAAGCACCGCTACGCCTTTTCCGACGAGGAGCGCGACGCCCTGCTGGCGGAGCTGGGCGAGGGCTGCGACGTGCAGCGCTACAAGGGCCTGGGCGAGATGGACCCCGACCAGCTTTGGGAGACCACCATGGACCCCTCCTTCCGCACCATGCTGCGCGTGACCATGGACGACGCCGTCGCCGCCGACGAGACCTTCTCCATCCTCATGGGCGACCCCGTGGAGCCGAGGCGGCAGTTTATCGAGGCGAACGCGAAGAAGGTACGGAATCTGGATATATAGACAATAGATTTTAGGTATTAGATTTTAGATGAGCGCACACCGTAGGGGACGGCCTCTGGACGTCCCCGAGCCGGAAAGATAAATATGCTTGGGGCGTCGGGGACGCCGCCCCCTACAGAATCAACAAAAGAGGTAAACCACCTTGGGCTTTGACGAAACCTCCCCGGAACAACAGAAAATCATCGCCGTGGACGTGGCGCGGGAAATGCGCAGGTCGTACCTGGATTATTCCATGTCCGTCATCACCGCGCGCGCCCTGCCGGACGTGCGCGACGGGCTCAAGCCCGTGCAGCGGCGCATCCTCTACACCATGCACCGCAACGGCCTGACCCCCGACAAGGCCTACCGCAAATGCGCCGACACCGTGGGCACCGTGATGGGCAGCTACCACCCCCACGGCGACGCCTCGATCTATGACGCCCTGGTGCGCCTGGCGCAGGATTTCTCCGTGCGCTATATGCTGGTGGACGGCCACGGCAACTTCGGCACCATGGACGGCGACCCACCCGCGGCCCAGCGCTACACCGAAAGCCGCATGAGCCGCATCTCCCTGGAGATGCTCACGAACATCGACAAGGACACCGTCGATTTCATGCCCAACTATGACGACCGCCTGAAGGAGCCCACGGTGCTGCCCTCGCGCTTCCCGAACCTGCTGGTCAACGGCTCCACGGGCATCGCGGTGGGCATGGCGTCGAATATCCCGCCCCACAACCTGGGCGAGGTCATCGACGCCATCGGCTGCATGGTCGACGACCCGGACTGCGGCCTGGACGAGCTCATGGAGCACATCCAGGGGCCGGATTTCCCCACGGCGGGCATCATCATGGGGCGCAGCGGCATCCGCGCGGCCTACGGCACGGGGCGCGGAAAGGTGATTTTACGCGCCCGCGCGGAGATACGCGAGAAGGCCGGCAGGTATTCCATCCACGTCAGCGAGCTGCCCTATAAGGTGAACAAGGCCGAGCTGCAGAAATATATCAACGAGCTGGCCAAGGAGAGGAAGCTCGAGGGCGTCTCGGGCACGGACGACTTCTCCTCCGCACGCAGCGGCATGGACCTGGTGGTCTACCTCAAGCGCGACGCCAACCCCCAGGTCGTCCTGAACCAGTTGTACACCTACACGCAGATGCAGGTTACCTTCGGGGTGATCATGATCGCCCTGGTGAACGGCGAGCCCAAACTGCTCACGCTCAAACAGATTCTGCGGCACTATATCGACTTCCAGGTGCAGGTGCTCACCCGCCGCACGCAATACGATTTGCGCAAGGCGCGCGAGCGGGCGCACATCCTGGAGGGCCTGCTCGTCGCCCAGGACAACATCGACGAGGTCATCTCCATCATCCGCTCGTCGAAGAGCATCCCCGAGGCGAAAACGAGCCTGATGGAGCGCTTCGGCTTCGACGACGTGCAGGCCACGGCCATCGTGCAGATGCGTTTGGGCCAGCTGACCGGCCTGGAGCGCGACAAGCTGGAGGAGGAGCTGGCGGGCTTGCGGGCGCAGATCAGCGAGTGGGAGGAGTTGCTCGCCTCGCCCGAAAAGCTCCTGGCCCTTTTGAAAGACGAGCTGGAGAAAATCAAGGACAAATTCAACGACCCAAGGCGCACGGAGATCATGAACATCTCGGGCGAAGTCGATGTCGAGGACCTCATTCCCGTGGAGGACTGCGTCTACACCATGACGAACATGGGCTACGTCAAGCGGCAGCCCATCGACACCTACCAGAGCCAGCGCCGGGGCGGCAAGGGCATCAAAGGCATGGCCCGCCGGGAGGAGGACGTGGTGCAGACCATGTTCACCTGCTCCACACACGACTATGTCATGGCCTTCACGACGAAAGGGCGCGTGTACAGGCTCAAGGGCTACGAGATCCCCGAGGGCTCCCGCAGCGCCCGGGGCATGAACATCGTGAATATATTGCCTGTTGCCAGCGAGGAAAGTGTCTCGGCCCTCATCCAGGTTTCGAAAGCCGAGGCAGAGGCCGAAAAGGGCGAGCATTACCTGTGCATGGTCACACGCAAGGGGATCATCAAGCGCGTGGCCTTGAGCGAGTTCCGCAACGTGCGCAAGAACGGCGTGATCGCCCTGGGGCTGGGCGAGGACGACGAGCTGGCCTGGGTACGCCTGACCGATGGCAAGGCCGAGCTGCTCCTGGCCACCCGCGAGGGCATGGCGATCCGGTTTTGCGAGACGGACGCCAGGCCTTTGGGCCGCACGGCCCGGGGGGTGAAGGCCATCACCCTGGGGCGCGAGGGCGACGAGGTGGTGGGTATGGACGTCATCCAGTCCGGCAAGGCCATCCTCACCGTGACGGAGACGGGCTTCGGCCGCCGCAGCTTGCCCGAGAACTACCGATTGCAGAGCCGGGGCGGCCGGGGGCTGATCAACTACCACTGCGGCAGATTCGGCAAGGTCTGCGCCGTGGCCGCGGTGGACGAGGCGGAGGACCTGATCCTCATCTCCTCCGACGGCGTGCTGATCCGCATCCCCGCCGGGCAGGTGAACCTAGCCAACCGCCCGGCCAAGGGCGTGCGCGTGATGAAGACCGCCGAAAGCGAACGGGTGGTCACCATGGTGAATATACCGGCAAGCGAAGAAGAAGCTGACGCGTTGCCCGAACAGGGCAAATAAACCCATTGGAAAGGATGCTTCTCATGAAACACCTGAAGAAATTCCTGGTCTTCGCCCTTGCTTTCATTCTCGTCCTTGGCATCAGCGCGCCTGCCATGGCGGAGGATTCCTTCCGTATTATAACCGAACAGCAACAGCAAACCCTCCTATTTGGTTCCAACATCGCTCTCAGCGTTGAGGTGCATCTGCCGGAGGGCTGGACGCTGGAATATCGGTGGTATGGAAAGGACGTAGGTACTCTCGCGACAGAGGCAACCTTACTTCTCTCTCCAGGTGCTCCCGGATACCCGCAAGCAAATAAGCCATACGAGCCTGTTGATAGTTGGTATGTCTGTGAAATGACTGTTCGAGATAAGCAGGGAAATATCTCACCCGGTAGTGTGGGCGACTATTTCGTTCACTTCGTAGCAGTTACCATAGAACCGGAAAGAGGAATGAACACTTGGGAAAAAATTAAAGGTTTTTTTGTGAAGCTCGGTTCATTTTTTGAGCAGATATTCCTTTGGGTATTCTTTTGGCCCATCTTGTTACTGTACATCTAATATTTATCTGGGGGGGGCATCCATGAACATCGCACTGATCGCCAACGACACCAAGAAAGAACTTATGACCCAGTTCTGCATCGCCTACTGCGGCGTGTTCGGCAAGCACGCGCTCTACGCCACCGGCTCCACGGGCCGCATGATACGGGATTCCACGGGCCTGCCGGTGCAGCTGCTGTACTCGGGCCAGGGCGGCGTGGAGCAGGTGGAAAGCATGGTCTCCTGCGACGAGATCGACCTGCTGATGCTCTTCCGCGACGGCATCAACACCGGCGACGAGACGGAGGAGAACAACCTGCTGCGCCTGTGCGACGTGCACAATATCCCCGTGGCCACC
>WQTL01000424.1 GCA_009786275.1 Bacillota bacterium
TCTTGGCCTGCTCATGTTCGCTTTTGCCATCATCGTCTGGCGCAAAATCATCCGCGTTCATCCGTGATGCTTATTGTTGGATAGGCTCTTAATTACTGTTTAAAATCCCATTTGCTTCAGTTCCGAAACCATATCGATATACACCTGCCGTATGTCGTTCACCCCGTCCCCGCGGGCTTTGCGGGTGAAGTTCATGCGGCGGGCGTCCACCTCGTCCGCGTGGGAGATGCCCCGGCCCGTGGCCCCGCGCAGCACGCCGCGGTAGTTCCCCCAGGCCGCCGATTCGGGCGTGACAAGGCCGTCGCTCTCGCCCTCGATGCGCCCGACGATCAGGCAGGGCAGGAACAAAAAGGCGTCGCTGAAGGGGCCGCGCATGGCGCCGGCGTAGCTCTGGTAGTACACGCCGGGGGCGTCGGGGTTCCGCTGGTTGAAGGCCTCCATGCTCTCCGTGGAAAACGCCCGGCCGACGGTATAGAAATCCGGCTCCTCGTCGCCCAGCAGCTGGCAGAAGCGGTCGGCGAAAAACGCGGTGAACTTGAACGCGGACTTCGGCAGGCGGCACAGGAGGTCGACTGTTTTGGAGCCGCGGTGCGGGGTGGCGATCGTCGTCACGCTGGCTACCTTCTCCGCCATGCCCAGCGTGGAGACGATATAGCGCGCCTCCAGCCCCCCCTTGGAGTGCGCGATGACGTTGATTTTTTCGCAGCCGGTCTCGGCGAGGATTTTCTCGATGTTCGCCTTGACGACGGCCGCGTTGCGCTCCACGGTGCCCCTGGCGTCCTGGTGGCCGTAGTAGATGCGCGCGCCGCGGGCCTCCAGGGCCTTGGGGATGCGGCCCCAGTAGCACAGGCGCTCACGGTCGCGGAAACCCGCGCCGTGCAGGAGCAGGATGGGGTATCGGGTGTCGCAGGTCATGGGGCGGCCTCCTCCGGTTTTTTACGGCACAATTATAGCACAGCTTGGAAAATAAATCAAGGGGATTCTTGCCCCATTACACAATCTGTAGTGTATCGCACAAATTCTTCCACAACTCCCCAAAAAATTCCACGAATTTCGGGAAAAATTGTCGCAATTTAGCTTGACAAAATCTCTAATATTTGGTAAGATATCTTTCGCGATGTAAATCATAGACAGGAAGGTGGAAGATATGGAGATTTTTTCCATACAAAGTATTTTCTTTTGGCTGGCGGCGTTCGCGGTTGCGCTGCCGCTGCTGATGGCCTTGGTTTCGGCCCTGTATTACCGCGGGAAACAGCGGGGCATCTGCAAAAAGCTGAGGATCAAGAACGACAGGCGCTCCCGGGAGCTGCAGAAGCTCATCGCGGAGCTGGACGGCCGGGACAAGAAGGAGTTCACCCGGCTGCTGGGTGACGAGACGGGGAGCGTATACGACTACATCCTCACCCGGGTGGACCCCACCATCGTCAGCTTCAACGGCAAGGCGACCACCTCGGCGGTGTTCAACACCTGCCTGTCCATCCTGCAGATCCTGTATTCCGCCATGATCCCCCTGGTGCTGCTGATGCCCGAGGTCAGCACGGGCCGCGCGGTCATCACAGGCGCGGTGCTGGGCGCGCTCGTGACCGCCGCCTGCGCGGTCAACGCGGTGTGCAAGTTCAAGGAGAAGTGGATACAGTACCTGGGGCTGCGCAACAGGCTGTTCGCGGAGCGCAGCCTCTACATGGCCAGCGGGGTCTACCGGAAGGACCTCTGGCGCCGCAAGGACGGCCAGGACTACAACTTCGTGGAGCTGTGCGAGAACATCATCGCGATGGAGTACCGGAACCTCGCGGACAACCTGGACAACGCGGATATCCTGAACGCCGAGCCGATCGAATCGCGCGGCGATTTGTACGACCCCACGGCGGAAGGGTGCTAAAGCGGCAGAAGCAAAATGGGAAAAAACACGCCCGGCGGGAGGAATTCCGCCGGGCGGTTGTTTCGCACATCATGGACGCTTCATTCTTCGCTGCTGTCGTCATTCTTCCTGTCGTTGACCAAAATGGCGATCATCGCGGGCAGGCCGCAGAACGGGGCGAAGTTCACCACGCTCAGGGCATCCCACCCGTTGTGAACCACGTCGATGACCGCGCTGACCGCCATGACCGCCATGGCCGCCGCCGAAATAATGATGCACGCCGTGAACACTCTCCTTTGCCGCGCCGTCATTTTTTTGCGTTTGGGCGCCATTGCCGTGTACCCCCTTCATCGTTTTGGTATCACGATTATAGCACAAGCCCCCGCCCGGCGCAAGGGCTTTGCCGAAAAAATATCCCTTCCCCCGCCCGCCGCATAGAATGGGACAAGGAGGGATGTTCCATGAAAATGACCCTATGGCTACTGATGGGCTTCGCGGGGGCGCTGCCGGTGGCGCTCACCGTCGTTTCGTTCCTGTTTTACGGGCGCAAATCCAAGGAGATGCACACGAAGCTGGGCCTCGCGCCCGGGGATACCCCGCCCTATGAGGCCTGCCCCGCCAGCAGCTATGTCAGAGGGCGCGTCGACCCGACCATCCAGAGCTACAGCAGCAGGGCCACCGCGTTCTCCATCTATCACATTTGCTTCACCATCATGCAGCTCACCTATTCGGCCATGATCGCGGTGGTTTTGGCCATCACGGACAGCCCGGGCATCCCGGGCACCACGAAAATCTTCAGCGCGGTCCTCGGCGCCGCCGTGTCCATCCTCAGCGGCATCAAGGAGGCCTGCAAATTCAAGGAGCGGTGGCTGCAATACCTCGACCTGCGGGATAAGCTCTTCGCGGAAAGGAGCATCTTCCTGTGCGCCCAGATATACCAAGGCGTCTGGCGCAGCGGCGAGGACGGGGCGCGGCACAACTTCGTGGAAAAATGCGAGGGCATCATCGCCCTGGAATGCCGCAACCTTTCGGACAACCTGAACAAGCCGGAGGAATCCAGCCACGGCGGCAGGGCGCAGGGGGAGGGCAAGGCGCAGGGGTGAAGGCGGGGACGGCCCCTACGCCGTCACGATCTTGCTCTCGCTTTGCAGGCCCAGCAGCTCCACCGCCGCCTCGCGCATCTTGTATTTCATGATCTTCCCCGCGGCGTTCATGGGGAAGCTGTCCGTGAAGTGCACGTAGCTTGGCACCTTGTGTTTCGCCATGTGGTCGAACACGTACCGCTTCATCTCGTCCTCAGATGAGCTCTCGCCGGGCTTGAGGATCACCCAGGCCATGATCTCCTCGCCGTAGGCACGGCTGGGCACGCCCACCACCTGCACGTCGGAGACCTTCGGGTGGGTGTAGAGGAAGTCCTCGATCTCCTTCGGGTAGATGTTCTCCCCGCCGCGGATGATCATGTCCTTGATGCGCCCGGTGATCTTGTAGTTGCCGTCGCTGTCCCGGCGGGCCAGGTCGCCGGTGTGCAGCCAGCCCTCGGCGTCGATAGCGGCGGCGGTCGCCTCCGGCATCTTGTAGTAGCCCTTCATGATGTTGTAGCCCCGGGCCACAAACTCGCCGTCCGTGTCGTCGGGCAGGTCCGCGCCGGTCTCGGGATCCACGATCTTGCACTCCACACCGAAGAAGGCGCTGCCCACGGTGTTCACCCGCACGTCGATGGAGTCCTCGGTGCTGCTCATGGTGCAGCCGGGGGAGCTTTCCGTCTGGCCGAACACGATGGTGATTTCGCGCATGTTCATCCTGTCCAGGACGTCCCGCATGACTTTGATCGGGCAGGGCGAGCCCGCCATGATGCCCGTGCGCACGTGCGAAAAGTCGGTCTTGGCGAAATCCTCGTGGCCCAGCATGGCGATGAACATCGTGGGCACGCCGTGGAAGGCCGTGATTTTTTCCTCGCGGACGCATTGGAGCCCCAGGCGCGGCGAGAACACCGGGATGGGGTACATGGCCGTGCCGTGGGTCATGGCGGCGGTCATGGCCAGCACCATGCCGAAGCAGTGGAACATGGGCACCTGGATCATCAGGCGGTCGGCGGTGGAGAGGTCCATGCCGTCGCCGATGGTCTTGCCGTTGTTGACGATGTTGTAATGGGTGAGCATCACGCCCTTGGGGAAGCCCGTGGTGCCGGAGGTGTACTGCATGTTGCACACGTCGCGGACGTCGATCTCCGCCGTGCGGGCGGCGAAGACGGCGTCGTCCACGTCGCTGGCCTTTGCCACGGCCTCCCGCCAGGTGAAGCAGCCGGGCTGCCTGCTCTCGATTGTGACGATGTTGCGCAGCATGGGGAATTTCTCGCTGTAGAGGTCCTTGGACTCCCGCATTTCGCGCAGCTCCGGGCAGATCTGGTGGATGATGGCCCGGTAGTCGCTGGCCTTCACGCCGTCGGACATCACCAGCAGGCGGGTGTCGCTCTGGCGCAGCAGGTATTCCATCTCGCGGTCCTTGTAGGCGGTGTTGACCGTCACCAGCACCGCGCCGATGCGCACCGCCGCCCAGAAGGTGATGAACCACTCGGGCAGGTTGGGGCACCAGATGGCGACCTTGTCGCCCTTGCACACGCCAAGTGAAATTAAACTGCGCGCGAAAATGTCCACGTCCTCGCGGAAGGCGCTGTAGGTGGCGTGGTAGCCCTCGGGGCGCACGTTTTCCCGGTAGTACTGGCTGGCCTGCTCCAGGCTGTTGTAGTGGAACGCCGCCTGGTCCGGGAAGCTTTGACACACGCGGTCGAGCACCTGGGGCAGGGTATCCTCGATGATGGTCCGCTTTGGCCAGAAATACTTCCCGCCGTCGCGGCGCAGGTTGTCGTAGGTGAGCGCGCCGGCGTCCAGGCAGTCCGCGAAATTCGCCGACATATAGGACGCGAAATCCCGGTAGGGCTCTGCCGCCTGGCGCAGGAACGCCTCGTCCGTCATGTTCTTCCTGCGGCGGCTGACGCGCCCGCGCCACTCGAAGCTGAGCACGCCGTCGAAATCAATGGAGCGCAGCGCCAGCATGGCCTCCCGGAGGGGGACGTCGCCGTCACCCATACGCAGTGCCTTTCCCTTATCTTTGCCCTTCGCATAGCAATACGCCGCGCCGCCCTGGCGGTACTCCATCACGTCGTCCTGCGCCAGGCTGTCCCGCAGGTGGACGTATTTGATGAGACCGCCGAGGTTCTCCACGGTCCGGGCCGGGGTTTCGCCGCCGCTGTGGGAGGTGTGGTCCACGTCCCACAGCGCGCCCACCGCGTTGCTGCGGAAACGCGCCAGCAGGGTGCGCAGGCGTTTGGTGTCGCTGTAGACGCCCTTGGTCTCCACCAGCAGCGTGACGCCCAGCACGTCGGCGAAGGGCACGAGCTCCTCGAGGGCGCCCAGCACCGTGGCGTCGTCCCCGGCGGCGTCCTTGAAGAAATCGTCGATTTGCAGCCGCACGCAGGGGCAGCCCAGGCCGGCGGCCATGCGGATATAGTGCCGCGCCGTTTCGCGCGCGCTTTTCGCCGTATCCGGATCCAGGAGATCGCCGCGCTTGTCGGGGGCCCGGCCGCGCACGTCCTTGCCGATGGAGAAGCAGGTCAGGCGCAGCCCCTGGGCCTCGAGCTCGGCGCGGGTGGCCGCCTTGTTGGAGCTGGCGAACTTGTCGTAGGTCAGCGTGCGGGGCCCGAGGTCGCGCACCTCGAAGCCGGCGTAGCCCTGCTCCCGGGCCAGCTTGCAGGTTTCGGCCCAGTCCAGCCCCGGGCAGCCGATGGTGGAGAATGCGAGTTTCATGATGTTTTTCCTCCTGTTGTATTAAACAAAACGCCCCCAAAATCACGTAAAACGCAATTCAGGGGCGAGGAAGTTTTCAATAATCCACGCGGTACCACCCTGGTTCAACAGAAATAATTCTGTCCTCAGAAGGCCTCGTCCGGGGTCCCCGCAAAATCCGCAGATTTTGTGGGGTGGGAGTAAGGCCCTGACTTTTTACGCAGCCAACGCGGCCTGCCTTACTGCTATTTCGGGCAGGCGACTCCGGAACGAGTTATACACGCAAGGCCCGGCATCGGCTCGCAGCGACCGCCGACTCTCTGTAACCGTAACACAGGCGTCTTTTTTTCCTTCATCGTCTTTGGGGGTATTCAGTTTAAATGGGATTATAGCAGATTGGGGGAGGTTTGTCAAGAAAAAGTTTTTTTGTTTTTTAGCCGCCCCCACACGTAAAGGTAAATGCACTCGCTCCCCTGACCAGCAGCAGCGAAAGCGCGATTGTGAACTGCCCGCCATAATAGCAGATATAGTTCAGCGTGTAGTCGATGGGGCGCTGCTTGCCCTCACCGAAGAAGGTGCCGGAAAGGAACACGTCGGACAGGAGGAAGACCAGCAGGCCGATGTTCATCACCAGGACCTGGGGCTGCTTTGTCGCGAGATAAGTAAGCAGCGACGCGGCCAGGCTCATGCCGAACACGCCGCCGTAGGCCGCCGAGACGGCCTTGAACTTGCCATATTTGAGCTTCATGGGCTTTTCGCCCAGCGCCACGGCCACCCCGAACACGACGCCTGTGCCCAGGGTGAGCAGCCAGGTTTTCAGGTCCGCGCCGTAGGTTGCGAACAGGCCCGCCACGAAAAAGCAGTGGCCGATGAAAAAGGAGATAAAACCCGCGAAGACCAGGGGGTCGTGGTGCGGGGGCATCATGTCCTTCATGTCCAGCCAGAAGTCGCCCATCATGCCGAAAATCTGGCCGATGATTACCCCGAAGAAGAGGAACTTGTATTGCCCGAAGAGTGCCGCCGGGCAAGCGAGCGCCGCCGCGCAGGCGGCCAGCAGGAAGAACGCGCTTGTGGGGATTTTCAGCAGGATGCCGGTCAGGAGCTTCCGCTTGCATCGGAAGAATATGTAGGGCACAAGGGTGCACGCCCCGAACGCCGTGAACAGGATTGCCGCCATGATACACGCCTCCCATCATCATCCGGTACATTATAGCATACATTGCGGAAAAAATCAACAAAAATGCGCGCGCGAATTTATTTTTCTGATTTTCCGAAAAACCCTTGCAATGGGCGTAATTTTCGTGTAAAATGATACTAAACATAAGGGGGAGCATGTATGGCTGTGCACTGCGATGTCCTGGTGGTCGGCGGCAGCACCGCGGGGTGCTATTTCGCGCACGGGATGGCCGCGCAGGGCTACCGGGTGGTCGTCGCGGACGCGCTGCCCGCGGGGCGTATCGGGGAGCACCTGCCGGTGTTCCACGCGGACCAACCCAAGTTCGAGGAGCTGGGCATCCCCCGCCCCGCGCCCGGCGACCCCGATTACCTGGGCGAGTTCGCAGGCGGCAGGGGCAGCTACTACCCGCCCTCGGGGCAGTACATGAAACGCGGCGACCCCGCGCAGACGATCGTCTACGCCGACTACCCCTTCCTGGTGTGCAGCCTGCCGCCATTCATCCAACGCCTGCGCGCGTGGTGCGAAGAGGTTGGCGTGGAATTCCTGGACGAGACGAAATTTTCAAGCCTGATTTATTGCAAACACGGCGTGCGCGGCGCTGTTCTGACTTCCAATGGGGAGGACCTTACGGTCTGCGCCCGGCTGGTGGCGGATTGCTCCGGCAAGGAGGCCGTGGTGCGCCGCAGCCTTCGCAAGCCCACCCCGGTGGAGGACTTCGAGGTCGGCCCCCGGGACAGCATGCACGTGATCCTGAAATTCCTCAAGCTGAAGTACCCCGAGCGCGACGCGCCCATCCGCGCGGAGCACTGGGCCTACTACAAGGGCTGGATCGGCCAGTCGCAGTCGCCGGACGTGGCGGTCATCGGCACGGGCGCGTCCCTGTCGTATGCGTACACCGAGAAGTGCATGGAACGCTTTATGGCTGCGGTGGAGATGCCCGAGGGCGAGATCATCGAGGAGCGGCGCGGCTCGCTGCCCTACCGCCGCCCGCCGTACTCCCTGGCGGACAGCGGCTTCGTGGCCCTGGGGGACGCCGCCTGCATGAACAAGTGGG
>WQTL01000425.1 GCA_009786275.1 Bacillota bacterium
GATACCATACGCGACCTTTCACCCGATACCGTCAAGAGCATCTGCGCAAGACAATGGATTATGGATTGCTTTTAGAGCGGGAATAGTATTAGGTCGTCTAACTGGGCGTTCCACTGGACCATTGCTTAATACTCTTGATTACTACAGCGGAGCAATTGCCAAAGATGCCCATCCCACTGGGATCCGCATACATCACTGGATTGTTGTTGCAATAAGCGTACATGTTGCTGCCATTCAACGCATCGGCGCCAGCGATGAACAGAGCATCGGCGTTGACGAACCGCCGCCACTGCGGGATATACCACCGGGTATTCAACCAGTACCAGCCCGTCACGCTGTCTTCGTAGTAACCCCTATACCTGATTGGGTTCTTCAATGCGATGCTGCCCCAAAGAGCCGTATTGCCCCAAGCATCGTAGTTATACTCACCCACGATTGCGCCCGTGGCGTCGGTGATGGCTATGACGTCACCCTGCAAATTGCGCAGGTAGTAGTAAGGTACGTTGTCGCAATTGAATCCAACCGCTATACTATTGGCGTCGTATTGGAAATCGAGCGTGTTGGTGCCATCGCTCTGGCGCATGAGCAGGTCGCCGGAGTAGATAAAGTTGGTAGTAGTTGTTTTATTGTTGATGGTATCGGTGACAATCTGCCTGATACGATGTCCTGCGGCGTCGTAATCATACTGGATTGTAAGGCCGGGGCCTGCAAACTTAGTTAACAGCCGACCTCTGGCCCAAGTAAACGTAAAGCCATCGTAGGTTGCTGGGTTGCCCAACGCATCATAGGTGACTGCCTTGCTGTTCAATGTCGTAAGCTGGTCTTTCCAATTGGCGTTGTTATATGCGTAGTTCTCCGTAGCCATGGCCGCACCGAGCGTGCCAGTGGTGAAGGCGTGGGTCGTAACCGTAGTTAGGTTGCCGCCCGTATCGTAGTTGTAGGCATAAGATTTGTTCGACCATGTGTTGTTTTCACGGATTAGTCGGTTCAACCCATCGTATTCATAGCTTGCATTAAGTGTGCCGCCCTCGCTGATGATCAGGATATTCCCATTGTTGTCATAGGTATAGTCGTACTGCTGCAGCACGGCCCCACTGCCGTCTTCGTTGGTATATGTCTGAACAAGATTGGTTGTGCTGTACCGCTTTCAGCAATAGAGGTTTGCGCTCCATGCGAATGAGCGATAACAGCGCCGGCAGTTGGAATCACGTCTGCCAGGGCTTCGTCGCCCAACCTGGCCAAACCTATACTATCTCGGCAGATTTCTATATCCCGAATGGACTGCAGGGCAACGGAGGCGCTATCCTTGGATTTGGATATAACGACACAAGCGGGGGGTGGCACCACGACCTTTCACAGCCGATCAAATCGACAAATGGCTGGGAACGGCATAGCTTTACTTTCACATTCCCCACAAACACGGCCAACAACGGCAACATCTTGGCCGTAATAACGCAAAGCAGTGCTGCGGGTGAATTCTATTTTGATAACGTGCAGCTGGAAAAGAGCGGTGGTCAGAGGCTTTACAACCTCGTGGAAAACAGCGACTTCTCCAACGCTCCAGGCGCTACCTCCGGCCCAACTGGCACAAATGCCTACTGTTGGACTAAAAGCGGTACCGAAGCCGCAGATGGCGTCCAAGTGATTGGAGGTCGCAATTATTACTGCATGTCTGGTTCACTTCAAAACGCAAAAAAGATTTCGCAAACAGTTCCCGTAAACGCGCAGGCGGGCGACGTGCTGATTATTGGCGGCAGAGCAGGCGCATACGCAACCCTGGATGCAAACAACACCCGCAAGTTCGGTATTATTGCAGCCATTTATGACGCAAACGGTAACCAAATTGATACGAATCCTGACACTTCGGCAATCGACCCGCTCACGGTTGATTTTGATCGATCCATCGGCATGGAGCATCAGACAAAAGCCACTTCCTATGTGCTGACTACTGCGTGCAAGTACATTGTTTACCAATTCGTCTATTATTACCATGTTGACGGCGTCTCATTTGACGATGCGTTTGTTTACGTGGGTAGTTTTGGAGAGCGCTACACGTATGACAATAAGGGCCAGCCAACGAGCACCTTCAATGACGATGGCGAATTGATGGAATACACGTATTCCGGCGCAAAGGTCACGGATATAGACCAGACCATAAGTGGGGTCAAGGAAACTGTCGCCGATATTGTGTATGTGCCGAACACCTACAATGTTCAAAAAATAACGAACAATGAAGGCGCAAAGGTTGAATATGCTTATACGGGCAGCGGGCAGGTAGCAAGCCAAACCGTCACGACAGCCGATGGTGAAAAGATTGTCGAATCGACGACGTACTACCAAAACGGCAACTATCCTGATACCGTTACGGACACCCGCGGCGGCACGACCAAATACACCTACGACTTAAATAGGGGCCTTCTTTTAAGCGTCAAAGACCCCAACAACAATGTTACCACGTATACCTATGATTCGAACACAGATGAACTCCTTACAACAACCGGCAATGCCAATCCCTCCACGCCTGTGACAACAAGCTTTGGTATGCAGGATCACCTGCTGAAAACCATCACGCGCAATGGTATGACCTACACCAATGATTATGACAATCAAAATCGCGTAACAGGCTTGAAGGTGGGCAGCCAAACCCTCGTGACCAATAGCTATGATAGCCGCCGCCGACTGTCGCTGCAGTCCTATGCCAATGGTGCGACTTACGCGCCCGTATATGACAACCGCGATCGCCAAACCGGCGAAAAATGGAACGGCGTACAGACGATAGAGCATTTCTACAACGAGAATGACCGGCTGTCGCAGACGGTTGACAAAGTCACGGGTGTAACCTACAAGTACGATTACGCCTTCTTTGGGCTTCTGAACAAGGTTACCGGTAGCGATGGTACAAAGACGGCATATGATTATGACATGTCAGGGAAACTCAGCAGCTTGACTTTCTCGAAAAATGGTGCTACAATACATGATGCGAGGTACTATACTGACGAGAAAGGCAATCCTGAAGACGTTATCCTGAAATCGCTTGGCAACACGGCTCTGCACTACAGCTATGACGGCTTAGGCCGCCTGACAGGGCAATCCATCGGGCCGCTGTTCACTCCGATTGAATACTACGCCGGAGCGACGCCCGGCAGCACGACCAATCTTGTCCAAAGCTACAAAAACGAAGACGGCAATGAAACACCACTGCAAGACTACACCTATACCTACGACGCCAATGGGAACATCAAAACCATCAGCGACGGTGTTTTGCTGAAAGCAAGCTATGACTATGATGGCCTGAACCGCCTGATCCGCGAAAACAACGCATGGATGAACAAATCCTATGCGTATAACTACAATGCGGGCGGCAACCTCACCACGGTGACGACCCATGCTTACACCACCGGCACGCTTGGCGCGGCAACGGCAACGGAGAACTACGCCTACGGCAACGCGAACTGGAAAGATCAGATGACTTCGCACTGCGGCAACGCCATCTCCTATGACGCATTGGGCAACCCCGTTTACTTCGTCGGCTACACACTCACGTGGAATAAAGGACGGCAGCTCACAAGCTTCTCTGGCAACGGGCTGAACATCACTTACGCCTATGACGCTTCTGGCCACCGCATCCAGCAGGTAGCGAACGGAACGACTTACAATTACACCTATTCCGGCGATCTGCTCATGCGCCAGACCGATAACACTGGTAAAGTCCTTGACTTCCAGTACGACGCTGGCGGCAAAATGGTTGGATTCATGTACAACGGCTCGCCTTACTACTACCTGCGTAACCTGCAGAACGATGTCATGGCTATCACGGATGGTGACGGGAACGTGGTTGGGTCGTACGCCTACGATGCTTGGGGCAACACTACAATTAGCGACACGATTGCCAGCGTTAACCCAATCCGCTACCGGGGCTACTACCAGGATCCTCTCACGGGCTGGCACTACCTCAACACCCGTTACTATAGTAGCGGATTGCGGCGGTTTCTCAATGCGGACAGCATGTTTATCGCAGGCGATGACGCAATCAATGCCAGCAATATGTATGCCTACTGCAATGGCAACCCCGTGATGTTTGCAGACCCCAGTGGGAAGCTAATAATTGCAGCATTGGCTGCACTCTGGGCTTATGGTAATTACAATTTAGGACAAAACTCTGTGATTCGGACTATTGTTGATGTAGCGACCATTGGAATCAACATCGTTTGGGAAGGAATTTGGAATGCAGGGTTAAAGGCTAAATTCGGCCCCGATTTTGCTGCAATTTCGAGAGATTCTGATTTTGGGCAAAAACTCTTTGGCGGCTTTTTGAACTGGGCGCTGAACAAGGGCCTGTACTATGCCGATTACGTCATAGCCCCGATCGGGAATTTGCTTACTGGAAATTGTCTTTTAAATAAGGATTGGACGAAAAGAGTTAACGATTGGGGTTTTGGTCTCCAAAATCTTGTTTGGAACTTCACTATGGCACCCGGCGCAAGACTTGGTTCTTGGCTACTTGAGTTTTTCCCTGTGAGCGGTGGCCCCCTCGGCTTGTTGCCCAATTACGCTACCCGTGAAGGCCAGTACCAGTGGCAACACTTTATGGGCTATAACTGGTATTACGATTTCTTCTTCAGTGCTGGCGGGCCGATAAAGAAGTTGACGTATGATTTCCAAGCCACAAACGCAGCAGGGAAAACGAGAGACTACATCATCTGGTGCTGGAAGGCCGACTACTGGAACCTGGGACCTGGTGCTGAAATCGGTATTTACTATCAGGACAACCTGACAAGAGCGGCACGGGGTTTCTATGATATTGACAAAGATAGCCTGAAGGTCAAGACGCACATGCAAGTCAAGTATACCGGCGGAAAGTACAGCGTCAATAATCCATATGTTGCAGACATCAAACAAACTAACTGGTGGGTAACCCTGTTCTGCCCTTGGGTAGATCAAAGGATTAAAAACCTTGATGATTTGCAAATCTGGCAGGCAGTTAGCATCTATAGCGCCGCATTTAACTCCAATGGCACTCCATATCTGGATGGCAATGGCGTCGCGTATATCACTGACCCCGCAAAACATGGCTACCCGCCAACAACAACGCCTGGCAAGGCTGGCTTGTTTACGCAGTTCCAAACCAGCAAATGGAACAATCTTGCTCAATACAATATTGATGACGGGAAGTATTTGAAGTGGAGTCCAACTGCGGGGCAAGGCTGGGAGTATCGTGATACCAATTATGCCCAGTATGAATTCTACATCAAGTTCTGAGCAACTGCCCTACACCCTAACCCCTATCGCTAGCCAATAGGGGTTAGGGGATGCGGATTTGAAGGGGCCATAGACCTGAAATACTAAATAAAGGAGTGATACTGTGCTACAGAAAATTTGGGCCGCCATAGTCGCGTTTTTCCTATGTCTTTTTCCATGGCTGCAGCCCATGCACTCGCTTAGCGCGGAAACAGTTGCGAACAATCTGATGCAGGCGATTGCGACTGAGGATATTAAGCTGTTTGAGGAGCAATTATCTCTCAACCTCAAGGTGAATCTGCTCAAGGAGAATAATGAAGATTTATCCGACAAAATCGCTGCGCTATTTAATGCCATTGACGGTGAAGTTGTTAGCGTTACATGGAAAACAATGGGCGGCGTTTTCGAGAGAGACAGAAGCGGAAGAAGCATACGCCAACAGACCTTGTATATTGAATTTTCGACAACCGGTGGAAACTATGAGTTGTTCGGTGGCTTAGAATACGCTAACAATTTTGCCCCCAAAGAGTTGGGGATGCGATCAATCGTGTTGCTAAGTTCTCCATCATATACGGAATTAGCTCAAATTCGTGCGACTCATGGCGAAGTCGGGTTAGAGGACAGATAGGGACTACGGGCTGTTGCCTTGCAAAAGGTAGCGGCCCCACCAAGTGATTGAAGGAGGACGCAATGGCAAAAATCATCCTTAGCATCCTGACCTTTCTGCTGATGCTGTTTCCTAACTGCACACGTTTGCAGGTGGAATACCGACAACGGATAGTCAACAGAGACTTGACTGAGGCAAACATTGTGCGTATCATCAACGCAGACGATGCTACTGCCCTAGAGGCACTAATGTGCGGCAATATCAAGCAGAACGTGCTGGGCTTGCGCGACAAAATCGGCGAGTTCTTTGATGCCATTGATAGTGAAATAAATACGTTCACGTTGGGCAGCAAAGGAACATATTCTGCGGACCGTGGCAATGGAAAAAGCATACGCCAAAGTGTTAGACAAATCAACTTCGAGACGTCTTCTGGCTCCTTTGCCATAGTATCAACGTGGGAAACCTATAATAGTTTTCAGCCGGATGAAATGGGCATTCGAGCTATAACTATAGCGAAGGTTGTCCCTCCTTCGACAGTAACGATATTGTATGATATCTGTGCAACCAACGGCGTTGGCGAATGGCATGAATGACGATTGACCCACGGGTCGCTGCCTTGCGAGGGGCGGCGGCCCTCACCTTATGGAGGAGTGACATTATTATGAGGAAGATTCTTTTCCTGCTGTGCCTTCTGGTGCTGGCAGTCAGCGTGCTTTCGGCATGTGGAGAAAAGCCGGACACCAACGGCATACCAATTGATATTACTGTCCCAGGGCTCTATCAGCGTAACTTCGAGTTCAGCGCAACTTGGCCCGAGAACGAATTTACAGAACAGGTGCCAGAGCCAAAGTTCGAGACTTCTCTCAGCAAACCCGGTGAAACGAACTTTACTGTGTTGTGCGCAGCTTCTGTTGACCAACTGAAGGAATACGTGGAAAGCCTGAAGCAGGCTGGGTTCATAAATAACGATAAAACCGAAGAAGAGAATGCTTTTGGCGTGATTGCGTATTACTACACAGCCACTAACGAAAAGGGCTACTCCGTGGACGTGAATTACTCAAATACACTTGGCGGCATGGCTACTCTAACAATAAAAAAGGCCACTTGAGAATATCAAGTGGCTTTTCGCAAAAGGGAGAAGAGAGCATGAACAAGAGATGGAAGCTCCTGTCCGCGCTGTTGGCGACTTTCCTGCTCTTCACGGCGCTGCCCATCGTACCGCACGCCAGCGAGCCGCCCATCCGGCTGCTTGCGATTTACGGCAGCGACATGCTGTTCCAGCAGAACGAGCCGGTGCGCCTGGCAGGCTTCGCGCCGCAGGGCACGGCGTTGCACGCGGAGTTAACGCGGAGTTATATCAGGGCGCAACGCTGCTTGCCCAGGCAGATGGCTCTGCGAGTGTGCAGAGCATGTTCGAGCTTGAATTGCCCGGCCAGCCCGGCTCATATGACGAATATCGCATTGTACTGACCAGCAGTAGCCAGCCTGTCGCAACGCTGGAGCGCGTGGTGTTCGGCGAGCTCTGGCTGGCTGGTGGACAGTCCAACATGGCCTGGCAGTACGCCATCACGCCGGAGGGCCTGGCGGAGCAGGCGGCAGGCTATGTGCCGCAAAAGCCCTGGATCCGCATGCTCTACACGCCGCCCTGGCCGATGTATAACGGGGCGGAAATGAACCTTGCGCTGCTGCCGCAGGAGGACATCCCCGGCTCGCAGTGGTTCCGGGGCGACAGCGCGGCGGCCTACGGTTTCAGTGCGGTGGCCTGGTATTTCGCCTGCGATTTGCAGGCGGCCCTCGGTGTGCCCGTGGGCCTGGTGGATACCTGCCTCGGCGGCTCGGTGATCTACAGCTGGCTTTCGCGGGAGGCCATCGAGGCCGACCCGGAGATCGTCGCGGACGTGACGAAGCTGTGGCGATACTTGCCCGTCGCTGGTTTTGAAAGCCGCCCGGACGCCGATCACCACCAGGACATGACGGCAAACTACAACAAGCGGGTCTACGCGCTGCGGCATTTCAGCCCGGCGGGCCTGCTCTGGTACCAGGGCGAAAGCGAGCTG
>WQTL01000426.1 GCA_009786275.1 Bacillota bacterium
CCGAGATACACGGCCTTCAGTTCGGTCTGCAAGGCGATGGCCTTGACCAGGGTCTTGCGCTCCAGGGGTTCGAGCTCGTAGGTGATTTTCACTAATCCAACCTCCGTTTTTCTTGATATACAAGGCTTTGCCTTGCATGACAACCATACCACAACCGCGCTGAGATAGCCAGCCTCAATAACCAATGAGATTCAGGCTGATGGCTATCGCCAGTCTGTGCAACCTACACGAAAGCGGCGCGCAGCAGGGTGACACAGCCGCGCCCTTCGAAGCAGGCGGCAAGCAGGGAGGCTTTACGCCCCGCCTGGCTGTCGAGGATTTTCCGCAGGCACACGTCGCAGACGAGCCCGTGCGAGTCAACGAAGCGGCAGCCGGTGCAGTCGTAGGTGTGCGGCGCCGGCTTTTCCGGCTCCGGCGCGGGGGGAGGGACGAGTCCGGCCAGGTCGGCCAGGGAGTTGTAGATTTTCATGGTCGCGTTTCCTTTCGTTAAAATTCGCCGGGAAATAGAAAAAGCCCGTAACTCTCAGGTGAGAATTACGGGCTATGGGGTGAGCTATTCAGTTTGGGATTCGGCGGGGTTGCCAGTTCAGTCGTCCGATAAGCAAAATTGGGCCGGTTCACATCTTTTTTGACGGGGTACTGCGTTTTGCCCTTTTCAAGCGATGAAACCCTTGACACGCAAGGGTTTCAGCCGCTGAGATCTTTTTTGTTGTCGTGACTGGAGGCGCCACCCAGACTCGAACTGACAACCTGCGGTTGTTCGTAAGGTGGGGTGTTTTTTTGAGTGCGTTTCGGTTGTCAGTACCAAATCCAGCCGAACAGGAAAATGATCACCAGCCACTGCCAAATCGTTGGCTTCACCTTCACACTGAGCTCCACCTGCCCAGCGCTATTTCGGGCCGTAATAGTGGCCGAACCGGTTTTGATGAAGCTCCTCGGCGAGGTGATTTTGCCCGTGCTTGGGTCCACCGCGACATATTTCGTGTTGCTGCTGCTCCAGGTCAGGCCGCTGCCCGTTACCGAACCGCCCAGCTGTTTTTCGCCCCGGTAGTCCAGCGTCACATTTTTGTCGCCGATGATGGCCGGAGCGGATTGGGGCGGCATCGGAACCACCCGGGTTTCGCTATGGCCCGCGTCGCGCTTACATACGCGGTTTTCAACGCCTTCGGCGTCCTCGGTAGCCGAGGTGGTTGTCGCCCACGCGCCCCAGTCGTGGCCGAGGGCGTCAACGTAGCCGGCAACATAGCTGTCGCCGTCTTCGGCGCAGGTGTAGGTCGTGAACCCCTGCGCGGTGCAGGTGGGCGGCGTGGTCACTCCAACGTAGCTGTGGGCATGGGACTTCGGGAGCTTCCTGCTCTCCTGCGTGCCGCAGGTCGTGCAACTGCGCAGATCCATTCCTTCACGCTCTGCGGTTGGCGTAACCACGGTTTGCCACTCGCCCCAAGCGTGCTCTGTGTTGGCGGCGGAAAGGGCTTCGCCCAATGCATTTCTCGCATTGTTCATTTGTTCAGCCCGGGTACGGTTTATCGAACCGGTTCTGTGGAGATCCGCAGGCCAAAAGGTCCAGGCAGCGCCGTTTTTCAGGGATGAAACGACGTTTTCCGCGAACGAATCCCCCAGAAACTCCTTCGCCAGCATGAGGTAGTCGTAATCGTCAAGGCCCTCGGCAAGGCTCTTCAGGCGCAGGGAGGCAATGGGCGTGTTCGGGTCGCGGCTGACAGGCAAGCCGGGGTATAGCAACTGGCCGTCGCCAGAGCCGATCATGCCGCCCCAGGGGCCCCTTTCATCGTAACCTTTCCCGACGTACTCCCACATCTCCCGTTGTTTGTAATACGTGTCGTCGTAGCACCAGCATGCGGTATTCCAGTAAAACAGACCGTCAACCCCGTTGTAGTACTGCTGCCAGAACAGCGACCGCGCTTCCGCGCCGTGCGCGCCCAAAAATATGTTGGCTGTCGAGTTCCCGCTGCGGAACCATTCTGCGATGGGCTTGTCGCCGTTGCCGGTGCAGCCGTCAACGCCGCAGCCGGTATGTTTCGCATGCTTCGTTTCCGGCGCGCCTCCAATATACCACCAGTCGCGGCCCCATTGATTGGCGCGGGTTTTGATCAACGGCTCTTTGTAATAGGCGAGAAATGGACAGACAATATCGTTGCCGCCCACCACCAAAATATCCATATAGCGCAACATATCGGAGGAAAGGAAGGGGATAATCGTGTGCGCGCCCGGCCAGGTTTCCAGCAGGGTCTCCATGGCCTTTTTGAAAGATTTCTCTTTTTCCGGATTCAGCAGGTCGGGCATGTCGCCCGAGGGTGCGTAGAACATCGCCTTGCGCTCCCAGCCTGGATTGCTCTTTATTTTGTCCCGTACCTTACTGAGTGCCGGGCTGTATATGGAGTTGGTCGCCAAGCAGAAATTCTTGAGCCGTGGATCGCTCATCAGGACGTCCGCGCGTGGATCGAGCACATCGTAGGGCAGTGCGGCGGGAGAAAACCCCTGATCCAGCATGTACTCAAAGTAGCTGGCGTAAAGCGCTTCCGCTTCCGGGTGCTTTTCGAGCGTTGTGGTGCCCCAAGGCGGGGATGCGACACCGTTTAGTCTGAACATTTGCGCAACATAATTATCGCCCGGATAGGAAATCGGGAACATGTTTTCGGAATAATGGCCCTCCGGCAAGGAGAAATCCCATACAGTCGCCGAAATAGGTGCGGTAAGCAGCTCCCGGCCGCTGGCGGCGTCCCACACGTGCACATTGCCGCTGTAGATGCCCGCCGGGGTAGCGGCGTCGGTGCGTACTTCGAAGTAAAACGCCGTATTCAAGCCGCGCTTGGCCTGCACGCTCTTGCCTTCGAGAGGCAACAGGGCATCGGGGTAATACCGCCCGTCGCCGCTGTATCCGTCCATGCCCACGATGTCATCCCTGTTCAGGATATAGACAGTCTGGAAGACCTCCGGGACCAGCACGGAACCGCTCCCATTTTTCAGGCCGTCCACAGTCACTCGGATTTCCCTTTCCGGCTGCTTCTGTTCTTTATATAGGAACTGGAGGCCTTCCCTTTCATTGCGCGCCAGGCGGATATCCCAGGCTTGCGCCTGCGGCGCCGGGTCGTCCTGCATCACCATGATGGTCGGCAGCTCGAAGCCGAAGGCGAAGTCGGGGGACACCTCAATCCGCCTGCTTTCCTGTGTGCCGCAGCCCCGGCAGGTGCGAACGGCGATGCCCTCGTGTTCTGAATCGGAGGGAAGTACGCTTTCCCACTCGCCCCACTTGTGCTCCGTGTTCGCGGCGGAAAGGGCTTCGCCTATGCGGCGGCGCATGGCTTCCACGTCGGCTATATCCTGCGTATAACCAACCCCGGGGCGGGATGGAACAAAGCTTTGAAACGTAAAATTAAAGTAAGTGTCATTATCACGATATGCCATCTGCGTCCCGGTTTCATTCAGCGCCCGCAGCGCGAAGTCGCGACCAAGGAACTCCTCCGCCAAGGTCAGGTAATCGAAGTCTTCCAGGCCATCCGCGATTTGCTTAAGCCGCAGCGAAACCACCGGTTGCGCCGGGTCAAGCCCGATGGGCGCGGAGGGGTAAATCAATTGCGCGTTTCCGCACCTCACGTCCCATGATAGTGTTCCTGCTTGCGGCAGCATATTGGCTGCCCAGGGATTGTACGCTTCGCCCGCCCGGTTCCAATAGGCGGTTTGCCAATAGAGCACGCCGTCATAGCCCGATTGGTATTGCTGCCAGAAGACCGCCCGGCGCTGCGGCCCCGTTGAAAACCATACTTCGGGCAATGTATATTCCCCTTTATACCACTGCGCATAACCCGGCTCGGCGACCAGCTCAAAGCTGGGATATTGATTGCGATACGGATAGGTCCAGACTCGCTTGCCGGCAGCTTTCCATTCGGCGCCAGTATCCTTGATAAGATCGTACTGGGTACCAATGATAAATTGATTTGGGCAGAGGATATCAATGTTGTTCTGCCGCATGATGCCTATAATGGCCGCATGGCTGTCAGGATTATTGTTCGTCTCATTGAAGGGGATCATCATGCTAAGGCCGGGCCAAATCGTGCGCGCCCTTCCAACGTCAGCGCCAACGCGCTGCGCGTCCACATCCCAAGGTTCATCGGCGGGATAAAAATAGCATTTGCGTTCCCAAAGAGGCTGTTGGGCGAACGCTTCATGGTATGAGTGTACATTTTCCAGTTGTGCCAACGATGTTCCCCACGGCACAAGCGCGCTGGTCACGCGCGGGTCCGTCAGGTATTCCTGCGCAGCCCGGGGATTTTCCAGCACGTTGACGGGCAGCTCATAACCTGAGATCCCATGATCCAGCAAGCAATCATACCAGCCCTTTGCGATGGGCCACGCGGCGGCGTCCTCCCATGTGAAGCCGTTGGCGCCCAGATACCACTTCCCGTTGTCATGGTTGCCGAAGGCGGTCTGGCAGTAACGCCCCTCCGGCAAGGCAAAGCTCCAGACCTCGGCGGTCGCTTGCGCTTGTGAGAGCATCTCACCGCTGTCCGCGTCATAGATAGTTACGGCAGCGGTATAAATACCGGGAAGGCTGTCTTTGTCGCTGCGCAGCTCGATGTAGAACGGGACGTAGCGGTCTTTTTCCGCAGCAAGCGCTTCGCCGCTATAGGGAACCAGCGCGTCGGCATAGGAATCCAGGGAGGCCTTGGCCGTGTCGCCCTCTTGATACTCGTAGGAGAAAAATGCCTCGCGGAACACCTCGGGCGCAAGGGTATCCGCGCCGCTTGCATGCACAAAATCGCTGACTTCCAGACGGATGCTGCGCCTTTCCCGCCCAAGCTCGCGATAGGCCGCTTGGAACCCCTCGCGCTCATTCTGCGCCAGGGTTAGCGCGTAATCCATCGCCAGCGGCACATCGCGTGCAACGGGGGTCCCGCTGTTGTCGATGTATTTCAGACGGAACTGCTCGCTGGAGCTAACCAGGCCGAAGGCGAAGTCGGAGGTATAGTAGTCCGAAAGCGCTTGGCCAATCTCCTTGCGCGCTTCCGCGAGCGCAACCAAGCTGTTGTTGTCCTCCCAAAGGTGCTCGGTCATGCTGGCTGAAACCGCATATTTCACAAAAATCGCATCGGCTTTTTCTCTTCCGAATAGTTCCTCATACATCTTGAGGTAATCGAAATCGTCCAGTCCGTCAGAGATGTTTTTCAAGCGGATGGAGGGGAAGGGCTCGTTTTTCGCCCGCGCAGGATCGGGGTAACTGTGCCCGGGATAGAGCAGCAGGCCGTCGCCGGCCCCGTTGAAGCCAATCCGGCCATTGCTGCGCCAAGGGTCGGCGAAGCCCTCGCTGATTACAACTTCCTGCCGCCGTACCTTTCGGTACCAGAAAACGGTATCCCAGTACAGCACCCCGTCGACGTCGTTCTGGTATTGCTGCCAAAACAGCACGCGGGGGGCGAGCCGGTCCACAAAATTGAAATTGCACCATGGAACCCAGGGGCCGCAGCAGACATACCACCACAGTTTGTAAATGTTGTCCTTCATAGCGCTGAGCTGCCCGGCAAAATCGGGGTGCTGCTCCTTGGTGAACAGCGCCGATATGGGGCATATGATGTCGCTGTTGCCGTTTTGCATGTCCAGATTGTTGTAATCCCCAGGTTCGTCGGAGTAGATGCCGGGAGGGTCGCCCGCCTCAACGCTTGTGCCGTCCTCGTTGAACCGCAGCGTATAAAAGGGGGTAACCATATGGAATCCGTCACCCACCGCGCCACGCAGGATGCTGAGCCAGTTGTTGTAGGCTCTGACATCCGCCCCGCTGTCCGGCTCGTCAACCGGATAAAAATATGCTTTATCCCCGGCGCCCAAGGCCTGCACTTTATCGTACCTGGTTTTTATGTCCTGTGCCGTCCCTCCGGCCGAAAGCGCGAACGTTTTCGCACGGGGGTCCCGGATATACGCCTCGGCGCGTGGGTCGTCAACAGGATATGGCAGGCTCATGGGAGAAATGCCGTAATCAAGCAAGTAGTCATAGTATTGCTTGCGGCATGCCTCTTTCTCCGCCGTATTTTCCAGATCTATGCCGTTGAGCTCATAAAAGCTATCGCGCCAGGTCCCTATCTCAAACGCCGTATCGCTGTAGCGCGCCTCGGGCAGCGCGAAGTTCCACACCGTGGCCGTTATCGGGCACTCTGCCAGGCGCGTGTCTCCCTCGTACACCCGCAGGCTGGACGTATATTCCCCGGGCGGCTGGTTCCTATCGCTGCGAATCTCGATGAAAAAGTACTGGTTCACGTTCTTCGTCACAGCGATTGTGCCGCCGTCATATGGAATCAGCGGGTCGGGTTCTTCCCGTGGGTCGCCCCATTCGGGGTTGTCGTTCTGAAAATAGTACATCGTATAGACTTCCGGCTTCATGCTGCCGCCACGCCCGTTGACGAAATCCGCAACCTCGATCCTGATTTCGCGTGCCGCTTTTCCCTTCTCCCGCCACAAGAACTCGATGGCCTCGCGTTCGTTCCTCGCCAGATTGAGCGCCCCGCTTTCAGGGAAGGTGCGGATTTCCTCCCATCGATACCGTTTTTGCGTAGAATAGGTGAAGCCATAAACCGCGATATCTGGAATCACCGCCGCCTTGGCAGTCCCCGCCAGCGGCAGGAGCAGGGCAATAGCAAGCAGGATCCCAAGAATTCCTCTGCCAGCTGGGATAGTCGCCTTTTTCACTGAAAAAACCTCCTTATGATTTTCTGTTCATCCCTTAGACGCGCGAAAAGCCAGACGGGTTCGGTTTATTTTCGCAAAAAAAGCGCGGGCCCGAAGGCCCACGCGGGGATATGCGGCAGATCGCCTAGTTCTGCGGGTCGAATACCAACAAAGTTAAGCCGGGAAGCTGGTCAAGCCCGATGATCGCGGACCTGGAAGGGAAGCTATTTTGGAAACATACAAGCTGCCTCAACCTCATCAAGCCCCTTACATCCAGCGAGGCAATTTTGTTCATCGAACAATTCATCATTGTCAAGCCGGTGCAGCCGCTTATATCCAGTGAGGCGAGGTTATTTTGGCCGCATAGAAGAGTTTCCAACGCAGTGCAGCCGCGCACTTCAATGGTTTGCAGTCCAAGCTCTGCACAGCTCAGGCCAGTCAGGGACGTACATCCGGACACATTTAATTGTTTGAGGGAAATGCCGAAGAGCGATATCTCTTTCAGAGCTACCATACCGCTGAGATCCATTGTGTCCAAGGCAGGCCGTGCGCCGCCGGAAGCATCAACCACCAGGTTTTCCAAAGAAGTACAATTCCTGATGCCTTCAAAGCTACGCAAATCGCTGCCGGGACGAATAAAAAGCTGCTTAACCTTCGCCAGGTCCGATTTGGTCAACTCGCCGGTTTGTTTGACTAGCTCAAAGCGGATGGCGGCCTCCAGGCCGGGGTCCGGGATAAGGGACCCGGCAGCCGCAGTGGTCGTTTTAACAGCGGTTGTTGTAGTCGTGGTTGTCTGGGCGGAAGATACAGTCGCGGCTGTGGTCGCCGCGCGGGAGGTAGTATTTACGGCAGCGGACGTTGTTGTTGCAGATTCGGCGCTTGCAGCCGCCTGCGAGCTTGTGTGCGCGGGCGCTGTGGCATTCAATCCAGCCGGGCGGGTTTCTGGTGCGTCAAATAAGCGTTGCCGCGAGGCGTAGGTCTTGTTTTCGGAGACCTCGGGCAAGGGTGGAAGGGAAAACGGAAAAACCACAGCGGAGAACGCTTCCGTGGTTCCAGTCTCCGCCGTGACATCAATGGCGCTTATGGCCGTTTCACCGGGTTCCTGCCGGCTTGGCAGGATTTTTGCGGCCGTCACGGCGCCGCCTGCGGCGATAACAACCGTTGCCACGCCCGCGATCACCTTAGGGAGCGCGATCCCCGCCGCAATGCTGCCGGCGGCCCCCGTGCCCGCAGCCGTCCCGCCC
>WQTL01000427.1 GCA_009786275.1 Bacillota bacterium
CCCAATTGCGATTTCTCTAACGACCAGACGCTGCTAAATTCGCTTCTGCCGTTGACGCCATGCGTCTGAAGTGATATACTATTTTACGTTTACAAGCGCGAACAAGCCGCTTGCATCTTTTTTGTTGTCGGCTTACACGGGCGAAACCCGCAATCTATAAGGGATTGCGGGTTTCGTTTTAGATTTTTTCTCAGAATTGGTAGACCTTCACCCCAAGCTCCTTCTCAATTGCCAGCTCAGGCGAACGGAAGTTTTTCGCTTTCGCCCCTGCCAGCTGGCAGGATACCGCGCGCAGCTGCTTCTCGTCCAGGATCGCGACAAGGTCAAGGCAAGTCTTTGCGCGGCTGGCAGCGACATATAACAGCATGGTTTCGTCTGTGGGCTCTTCTTTTTTTGTCTTCGGGTTCACAACGAGCTCGCTGAAGGAGCTCTCGTCAATGTCAATGACGATTACAGCAAAGGCCTCTAATCCCTTGAACTTTCGTGCCGTCGTGAATAAAATTTTTCCAGGAGTATTCGGCGTAGCTGTCAACTCAAAGCCCGCGAGTTTTTCTCCGCTTTTCAGGATTTTGGAATTGCCATCCCCCTTGAGCGTGAGTATAACTATGTCCTCAGCCTGCAGTCTTCCGGCCTCTCTGTCCGTATAGTGCTTGATCCGCTCAATGACTTTTTCCTTAACTTGTTGTGCGCCTTCAACGATCCAGAGGCTTGGTGATTCATCATGCACGGATGCCTTGCTGGTCAAACCCTTCGCGCGCACAGGACGATAGGAGGTCTTGGCGATGCACTCCGTGTTACGGCAATTGCGTGAAAGCACGAGCCTGCATTCCATCAGCTCCAGCCAGGCCAAGCTATCGGCGCTCTCCTCCCCGCCGTCCTTTTTCTTCTGCTGCAAGCGCTGGTAACGGTCATAAAACACATAGAAGTCGCCGCCAAGCGTCTCGGCCAAAGCAATGAGCTCAACCATCACATCGCAGTCGATGTCCTGGCCCTCGTCAATCACGATATGGCGATATCCCTCGCTTTTATAACTTTTGAGGAAGCGCAGGATATTCTCATCGGTTCGCTTTCTGTCGTCCTTTCTGCCCTCATTGATCACAATCGGGCGATCCGCGTCCTTCGCGTATCTGGTGGCAAAGCTATCTATCGTGTAGTAATCCACTCTGCCCTGGCGGTATAGGTCATCGTTGTCCCTCTGCAATCGGCTGCAAAGGAAGTCGTTGTAGCACAGGAACAATACCTTCCCGTCCTGCGAAAGCCTGCGCGCTTTTTCCTCCGCGAGCAGTGTTTTGCCCGTGCCCGCCCCGCCCTGTATCGCCGCTGTGCGCTGCTCCTCCAGGAAGTCAAGTAGATAGAATTGTTCCCGCGTCAAGCGCTTGAACTGCCTATCCTGTGCCATAAGATTGTCCCGCAGCGACTGCAAGATGCCGAACTTGGGCGCGAGTGCGTCGATTACCCTTTGCGTCTCCGATGGATGGCGGTGCTGTTCATTCATGCCATAATACTCGAATACCCGCTCAATCGCTTTCAGCGGATCGTCCGTATCCCGTTCGCGCAGCAATATCGCCTCGTCGTAGGCCAGCGGCAGCTTGCCTTCCACGCTATTTGTCATGGGGAACCAGACAGCCGAGCGAACTTTGTAGTAAAGCTCATTCTCTTTCAATTCTTCGTGGATCGTGTACCTGCTGCACTCTGCCTGGTCCAGCGGGTCGTGTTTCATTTCATGTCCGTTGGCATAATACCATTTATTATCCCTATACACAATCGTTCCCTGTTTGCTGCCCTTGACCTCAATCGTGAGCAAGCCACGCCTAGGGTGGAAAACTGTGTAGTCCGCTTCGCTCTGGTCCAACATGTCCAAGCGCTTTTCTACTGTCCTTTTCCGCTCCCGATTGTCCCTGTTTTTCCAGTCCAGCGAGTGGAAAACGATGTACTCGGGCGGCAACTTGTCTCGTAGTAGGGTGTACAGCAACTTTTCCCCTTTGTTGTCGCCGAACTCATCCGGCGCTCTGGTGCCGGGAATCATCATCGCCATTATGCATGCCCCCTTATCAGTTGAACAATTTCATCTATGGCGTCCGGCTCAACGAAATGCCAGCCGGCAGCCAATGCCTGTGCGCGCAGATCATCCTCAATTGCCATCTGCGGAATGGCAACCTTATGCTTTTCCCACACAAGGCAGCCCTCGATCTCCTCGGCCCCCACGCACAAAGTTGTCTCACATAAATCCGGGGTTGGGATGCCCGATTTGCCGAGCGAAGCCAACGCAGGGCACCGCCAGTTCTTAGCGCAATGCTCCCAACTATCATTGCGAGCGGAGAAAGCTTGCCCGCCCGAAAGCACAACTGTAACCACAGAAGGATCCTTTTCTTCAAGCAATTCCGCATCTTCAAAGGGCAGCTCTTCCTGCCAGACTCCCTGCTTTGCATTCTCCAGCAGCCAGCTGAGATAGCGCAGCGCACCGCCGCGCGTGAGCCTGTCATGCTCGTATTGGTTCCCATAATCGCGCAGGCAAGCGTAGCAGGACGTCTCTTCGGAGCAGCAGTCATTGCTCACGCGGGCGATGGAAGCGCGCAGCACATCCACAAAATGCTCGGCGATTTTCTTCATATGCCCGGCACCGCCCGCCGCGTCGTCAAACAGGATCAGCGACGGCCTCCTGCCGTCAAAACTGATACAGCCATTGATGTCGCTGCGGGCTATGCCCAGCACATCGGAGGCGCCGCCAAGCAGCGCGTACAGCACGGAGTGTGCGTCTGATTTATCCGAACCGAAGCTGTACGACAAGGGCTCGGGCAATTCAAGCCGTAGAATATCTGTAAAATAGGAATGTCCAAGCGATGCCAGGTGGTAGCTCCCCCTGCATGGATTCCCTTCTTTATTCTCGTGTGCCTTCGGCGGCTTTATATCCTCAGGGACATGACCGCAGGTGAGGCAAATCATCATTCCGTTTCCGGTGGCGCCTTTGTTGAATACCACCAGTTCGCCTTTCGGAGAATATCGCATGAGAACCGGAACGGTTCCTAACCATAGTTGCAGCTTCCTTTGCTGTGCCAATTGCGATGGATCCAGATTCTCACTGACGCCCCAAAACTGCGTCCTAGTCGCAAAGCCATGAGCTGGACGCGAATCACCGATCCGGCTTGGCTCCTGATTCCAGCCAGTGGAAAAACCAAAAATGGGCGTCAGGTATTTGCTGACCCGCATTTCCTGGCCGTGGCCGCAAGCGGGGCAGTCTTTGGTTTCCGGCTTCAGTTGAGTGTTGTTAAGCGTAGTCAACTGATGCGTAGGCTGCGTGTGTCCACACCGTGTGCACTCCAGATACCAGTAGCAGGGCACATGATGGCCCTGTACAATATTAATGTATCCGCTCTTCCAGCGCAGCTTATTGGCATCCACTTCGCTGGGCGGCGCATACTCCGCGATGGCTATGCGCAAATCGCGCGATAGGTCAATGCTTTGCGCCCGGTCGTTGCTGCTCTGGACCTTCAGTGAAACAACATCCACCGGGAAGCCGTATTTGGGTAAGACGCCGCCCTCGGCTAAGAATCGAATGGTTTCCTTTGTTTCGATTGTTCGCAGCAGACGGCCCGCCGTGAAGGCCCCAGCATCGTTCCGTGCGTCATGCAGCTCGTTGCGCTGCCTGGTAAGTTGCTCAATTTCTTCTCTGCTTTGATCAATTGTTTTCGTCAGGGTACCCGCATCGCCAAGAAGCTGCTCCCTAAAGCTCCACGTATCAATCCCCATGCGGGAATACAGGTCATTGCCCAATACATCGCTGATGGTTTTCAACAGCATCGACGGTTCGGCAGATAATTCTTGCTCCAGTAAGTCTTTTTTCAATTGTTCTGCGGCGCTTTTTCCTCCAGCCACACCTACCATGGCCGCCGCGTCGCCATCGAAGAATTCCCTGTGACGCTTGAAAAACCATGCCATCACGATAGAATTAATATGTCTCCACGCGATCTTCTCATTGCTGGTTTCGATGTAAGGCGGCTTGATCTTTCCGCTAATCATCTGGCTCGGCTCATGGAAGAAATAAAGATCGTGGGAACTCCTGCGGGCGAAGGTGACGGAAAACGCAGCCGATGATGTACGCCGCCCGGCGCGCCCGGCACGCTGGATGTAGTTCGCGGTTTCCGGCGGAACATTACGCAGAAAAGTCGCCTCAAGCTCGCCCACATCCACGCCCATTTCGAAGGTCGTCGAACAACTGAGCACGTTGATTTTTCCGCTTTCAAAGTCCCGCTGGTATTGCGCGGCTGCCTCTTTGGAAAGCTGCGCCGTATGCTCACAGGCTGTCATCGGAATCAGCTTTTCCCCATTGTATAACGCGTAATAATGAGGATCGTCAAGGCGTAGCGTCCCTGCGCGCACCGGAACAAGCGTACCTTGGCAACGCCACTCAGGGCATTTGTCACGCACGCTACAAGCGGTTAGCTTCCCGCAGCGTTCACAACGGTAGAGCTCGTCCTCGTCCGGGAGGTAGCGTATCCGCCACTTGTCCGTGTTAATTTGATAGACGACGCCCTCCTGTTTGCTCAGCGTCACCTCCTTGAAGTACCCGTTTTGCTTCAGCTGTAAAAAGAGCCGGAAACACCATCTGAGCTTTTCCTTCACAGCGTCCGTCTCTTCGGAAAACACTTTTTTGAAGTAGTCGCTGCGTCTATTGCCGGTTTTGGTGATCGGCAAAAAGCTGATGACCTTCCCGTCCTTCGAGGAAAGCTCCTCACGGAAATAGAAAGGTCGGTTGCGCGGCTCGAAAAAGCGATCCTTCGGATTCATCTGGCCTTGGAAAGCGACTGCGCCGCCCAAACGCAAAGAATCCATCAAGACACGCAGAAGCAGCCAGCTCTCCGTTGGCGAAAGATCAAATATGCCTCGCGGCATCGGGACGGGTTCAGGCGAAAATGAAACATAGCCACGGCCCTCCAGACCCGTGTTTCGGTCAAGCCGGAGGAACTCATGCATGACATACATACCGGCGAGCTTCCGTTGTTTGTCTTCCGTCTGGCAGTCTGTATCATATAGTCCGCACACCTTAGCTTCGTATGCGAGAGAATCAATTAAATCGGGGATGGAAAGTCCCTCTGGCCTGCGCTTGAGAATGCGCAGCATCAGCTTGCGCCAGAGCAGTTGATGATAATTCTTATCGGCATAGCCGGCGAAGAAGGCGGCCTCCTGCCTGTTGTCGGAGAAGATCAACAGCTTCCTGCCGGATTCATCTGCGGGCGCTTCGTCCGGTTCCAACGCCGGCTGTCCGCCAAAATCGAAGAATCCCATGTCTTCCGCGGGCGCTTCTGGTGCTGGCAGAGCAGGCGCGGCTTTGGGCGGAACCATCTCGTACAGACTGTTCATGATCGCGAAGGATGCGGCGTGATTAGCTGTCAGAAAGCGCTTGATGACAGAACCCGATATGCTGCCGCAAACAGGGCAGGTGTTGACCTCGCGGTTCTTTCTCGTCGGTACAAGCCGGTACACAGAAATATATTTGCTGTTGTCCGGCTCATCGCAGCAATCCTCTTTTGAATCGGGGCGCATGAGCTTACCGCAAACCCTGCAAAGGCGGTACGGCTCCAGGTTTTGCAGCGTCGAGTCCTCCACCATTTCTTCGTCGTCGTCAATGTCCGCCTCAGCTTGCTTGGCCCTCAGATAGAACTCTGCCGGCTCCCGGTCGCGGTCGCTGCACTGTCTCAAATAGCCGTTTTCGTTTTGCCTGCCGACTATATACTCCTGGCTACAGCGCTGGCAGTTGGCCAGCTCGAACACAGTTTTTTTCATCATCCCTGTGTGAGCCACTTCTTCCCTTCGGTCAAGGAAGACCTCTGTATCCGGGTAGAGGGACGCGAACATGCCATCCAACGACTTGATAAACAGGTGGTAACGAGCGGGGAACAGAGAGGCTGAGTTATCATCTTTCCTGGCCGCCGCCGCCAGCTCAACCAGCCGGGCGAGCGACTGCTTCTTCAACTGTAAATCAGGAATATCAGGAAATACCTTCTTTGCTACATCATCAAATTCCAACGGTCTTACCAAAAGCACATCATGCAGCGTCACAATCCGAGCGTCCTGGCTCAGGGTTTTCAGGAGTCGCCTCCCGCGCTCACCGGTAGCCAGATCGCTCGTTTCAGTGCGAAGCTGTTGGTATTCCTCCGGCGTATAAGGATACATACCTGGATTCGTTGCCTTCCGAATGCGCTTGGATGTGATAATATTTTCCGGCTTGAATTCTGCATCGAACAGGTTATGTGCAAAAGAGGAAAGCGCCTCCAGGGATTCTGGAGAATCCTCCCCGGCCAGTGTTGCGCTGGTGGCGAAGCACTGGAGCTGCCGCCCGCTCGTGTGATGCGAGATGCGCTCTTTCAGGCGGCGCAGAAGCATGGATATTTCCGTGCCGTTTGCGCCTTTATAGGTGTGCGCCTCGTCGATGACCAGAAAACGCCAATGGCGCGCCTTGTCTGGAGTGTCGAAGAACTCGCTGTCGTCCGGGCGCAGCAGAAGGTATTCCAGCATGGCGTAGTTCGTCAGCAGGATGTGCGGAGGCGACTGTTGCATTTCTTCGCGGGCAAGCAGCTCGTTCGGCAAAGGCTCCATCCCGAATTTCCTGAAATAGTCCTTCCGCTGCTCCGGCGTCATTTTGTACGGCGTTTCGCCTGTATAGCGCCCGAAGGTAATGCCGGGGTAATGCTCAAGCAAACCAACTGTGGGATCGTCAGGATTGCTGTGATCCCCGCGCAGGCGCTTGAGCTGGTCATTGGCAAGAGCGTTCATAGGGAACAGCAGCAATGCCCGCACACCTGGCTGGTGGAGCGTCCCGTCCTCGGCCTCTTTCATAAGCGCGTTAAGGATTGGCAGCAGATAGCATTCGGTTTTACCGCTGCCGGTGCCGGTGGCGACTATGATATTTTCCCCTTGCTCAGCCTTGCGCAGCGCATTATCCTGGTGCAGATAAAGCGGCCGCTCGTAATGGATGTCTTCGGTGATTTTCGCGAACTCGCCGCTGACAATCCCTTCGTCGCGCAGATCCCGCAAACTGCTTTTTGTTTCAAAGGGCGGTGTCGCTTCCAGAAAGGGACCTTTCACAAAGGCCGTCCTTCTCACAGCAGCTTCCGCTTGACGGTTTATCTCTTTGTCACGCACCCGCAGGATGGATGTCAGGTAGTTGCTGAAGCCCGTGCGTATCGCTTCCGTCGTCCCCGGCGGCATGGAACTGCAAACCGAAGCCGGCATAGCGCAGCGCGATGCCCACGGCGGCGGTCTGGGCCCACTCGCGGGGCGAGATGGTGGGCTTGTCCTCCAGTTTGCCCCGGGAGGCCGTGGCCTCAGCCAGGAAGCAGTCCGGCGGGTCATTGTAGCTGCGGTACACCCGCGCCGTGGCGACGAAGAAATCCCTGGCGGGCTGCACCGCGACGGCGACACGCCCCTCGGGATATTTCAGCCGGAACCAGGCCATTTGGGCCATGACGGGCAGGCGTTTGCGCTTCTCGCCGGTGCCAAGGTCGTCGTACTCCACCGCCAGCTCCATGGGATCGAATCCCTCCACGGCATTGATGCCGCAGATCATTTCCTGTGTTGTGGTCATTATTCCATCTCCTTTTTTACCTCAATGTAGCAGTTGCGGTGCTGCATCCAGGCGGGCAGCACGGTTTGCAGGGCGCGGCCGATATCGGCGGCGTATTGTTCCGGCGCAGTGGGTCGATAGCTCTGGAAGCGCCGCTGGTAGTCCACGATGACCTTGGTCAGGCTCGCCTGCGCGGTTTCGCGCTGCTTTTGCTGTGCCTGGTCTGCGGCCTTGCCGAACTGGCGCTCCTGGGCCAGATGGTGGATGTAGGCGTCCACCAGCTTGTAGTGCGGCCCGAGGATCTTCGCGTCGGTGGTGTTGGGCGCCGCGAGCTGAAACGCCTTGCAGCACTCAATCACA
>WQTL01000428.1 GCA_009786275.1 Bacillota bacterium
GTATCGGCGACGACGTTGTTCCACGCCGCGGAGCCGCGGATGGTGTCCAGCTGCGCGGCGGTGGGGGCGGTGTCGGCGCCCGCGGCCGGGAAGCGCACGAAGCTGCCGTCCTTGTCCACCATAAAGCGGGTGTACTTGTCCGCGTCGTCGCCGGGATAATAGATGTAGTCGATGGGGGTGATGTCCATGTGCTCCTTGAGCTTGACGCGCACAAAGATGTCGCCCCAGTTACTGCCCTGGAACTGCCCGGTGCCGCCCACGTTCTTCACGGAGATCTCTTTCTTGATCTTTACGTCCTTTTCCCATTCCTTCTCCTCATAGTCCTCCACCAGGCGGCCCTGGTAGTTCGGGTCGTTGCGGAAGGGGTTGGACTTGTGCTCGAACACCGTGTAGGCATAGGTGCCGCCGAGAAGCAGCGCCAGGGCGACGACCGCCGCGCCCACGCCGCTGAGCATACGCTTGGTCTTGGTATCCATAGTTGACTCCTCTCCTTTTTTTCGGGAAATTAAGTACCGTGCCGGGGTATTGGGCGGACAGACGCCGCCGGGGCCGCCCTGGGATTGTTTCATACGGCGCGTCTCTCCCTTGATGGTAGCATAGCAGAAAACTTCGACTTTTGCCCAAAAGCCCCCCAAAATACAAATAAAATTCCCTGAAACGCAATTGACATTTTTAGCTATTTTGCACAAATCCGTGCAATGAATTTGTAATTATACCATGCCTTATCCGGTTTGTATCAAAAATTCCCTGAACGACAAAAAAAGCCCCCGGAACGCAAGTTCAAGGGGCCGGGACGCAAAAAGCACAGGCCCCGCGGCCTGTGCTTTTTGCCGTATGCAGTTAAATCAGTTCCGATATCTTCACGTTCAGCCCCTCGGCCAGCTCCGCCTGCAGCCGGACGAGCAGCTTCCTGACATTGCAGAACGCAACGGCGTTCCTGCTGCAAAATTCGTCCTCTTCCAGGCAGCGGTTGATGTTCACCGTCTTCTCCAGCGCGCTCACAATATCCAGCAGGGTCAGCTGCTCCGGCTTTCTGTCCAGCACAAAGCCGCCGTCCACGCCCCGTTTTTCGCTCAGGATGCCCGCGCTCTTCAGCGTCCTGGTGATTTTCATGATATAGGTCGGCGGTATCCCCATGGCTTTCGCGATTTCGCTGCTGTTCACAACCTTTTGTTTGATCGCCAGATACAGCACGATCCGGACCGCGTAATCCGTCGTTACGTTCAGCTGCATGCACATCCTCCTTATTTCCGGTTCAGGATGGACTCCAAGCGCTCGATCTCCTCGTCGATGTCCAGCTTGTTCCTCGCGGGCTGCTTGCCCCGCTCCTCGATAATCCCTTCGAAGCCGTCGTGGCGCCGGAGCCTGCCCTTAAAAATCCGCCAAAGCGCCGTGCACACGGCGGCCACCAGCAGCAGGACGCCAAGCTCCAGCCAGTTACTTGAAGTCATAACGCTCCTCCACCTTTTTCCTCAGCGCGTCGCGGCGGTTCACGGCGTCGCGGCGCTTTTTTATATATCGCAGGCAAACCAGGTACGGTATAAAAAGAAGCGCAAAGATGGCCAAAAAGCCGACGTTCGCGCCCACCAGGATGATATCCGCCACGGAGATTTTGCCGGGTTCGGACACGGGCACGGGCAGGGCCGCCAGCACCCGGGTCTCCCGGAAGCCGTCGCGGGCGCAGGTGCGCGCCTCCAGGCCCTCCGCGCCCTCCCCGGCGGGGGTTTCCACGGCCCATTCGCCGAAACTGTGGCTGCCGATGGGGGGGATCTCCTCCTCATAGGCATGCGCCGGGTCGTGCGCGCATACGAACCGCCTGACCCCGGGCTCGAGGCAGGACGGCTCTTCCGCCGCGGCCTCCTCGTAGTCGTGCCCAACGGCGGGGATGGGCCGCGTATATTTATCGCCGCAGCGTACGCAGGCAAAGGTGGTGACGCCCTGCGTTTCGCAGCCCGGCTGCGTGGTGACGGACGGCTTGTATTCGTGGCCCAGCGCCGGCATTTCGGCGTATTCGTCGTGGGACTGGCCGCGGCCGCAGGTCCTGTGCTTTTCGCCGGGCCTCGTGCACGTGGGCCGGGTATCGACGACCCACTCCCCCCAGAGATGGTCGGTGGCGTATAGGATCTCCGTATATTGCCGCCCGCACACGCCGCACAGGTACGTGACCTCCCCGTCCTCCATCGCGGTGGCGGGGACGCGCAGGATTTCGGCGTATTGGTGGCGGCCGGCTTCGCACTCGTCTTCGGGGGCGGCGTGCGCGGCCGGGGAAAACATACATACGGACAGGAAAAAAACAAGGGACGCCGCGGCCGCCCCGGCCCGGCCCTTCCTTTTCCCGCGCAATTCCATGACAAAACACCTTTCAGCTTTCGCGGCCTAATACCGGCGCCACTTGTCCATGGCGTCTTTCAGCGCGGTGTATTTGCCGCGGCCGATGGGGATGGACTGGCCGTTGACGAGCGTCACCTGGTCGAAGGAGGCCTGGTGCACGGCGTCGAGGGCCACCAGGTAGGAGCGGTGGATGCGGATGAAGCCGCGGTCCTTCATGCGCTGTTCCAGGTTGGAAAGGCTGGACTGGAATACGAATTTGCCGCCGGCGTACCAGACGCAGACCATGTGGTCCATCGTGGTTTCGAAGTAGTAAATGTCCCGCAGGTCGATGTGCCGGTACTCCCCGGCGCAGTTGAGCGCGATGTATTGGCGTTCCTGCTCCCGGGCGGCGTTCAGCGCGCCCTCGAACACCCGCGCGAACCGGGAAAAGCCGCTCTTTTCCACATAGTTGTAGGCCTTGGCGTCGAACGCCTGGTAAAAGTATTCTTTTTCGGCCACCCAGCTCAGGTACAGGATAATGCCGTCATAGCCGTTTTTGCGCACGGACTCCGCGACCACCTCGCAGCCGTTGAACGGCTCGAGCACAAGGATGTTGACCATGGAAGAGAAGGCCGGGTCCATCATCTCGAACATCAGCGACCGTCCGTTGGAAAACGTCGTCAGCACCGCGGCAATCTGCTTTTCCCCGCAGATGGCCCGGCAGATATTCGCGCAATTTTCCAGTTCCTGCGGATTCGAATCGCATATGACGATTCGCATGGCTTCCAACAGGCTCACCTCCGAAGTTGATGCGCGGGCGCTTGGCGCCCCGCAACAAAAGAATAGCACAAACCTTCCCGTATGTCAAGGCCTTTGCCGCTTTATTGCTCCACCAGTTTCCCCAACAGCAGGATTCTGCTGTCCCCGGCGGAGGCCAGGCAGGTGGAAAGCGCAACGATCCGGTCCTCCGGCCCCAGGGGCACGTCCCTCCAGCGGCCCGCGTCCCCCCTGACCCTTTCGATAAACGCCTCTTTTTTGTTGGGTGCCACAAAGGCCAGATCATTGAAATACGCCCCCGTAGAGGAATCCGCCAGGACAAAGGCGAAAAAATGCAGCCGGTACGTTTTGTCCGGGGTCCGCAGGAGCCCGTATGGGGTGCGCTCGAAGAATTCGGCGACGCGGAACTCCCGCAGCCCGCCGAACATCTTGCCGCCGCGCATATTGTGCCCGTAGACGACCGTGTAAAAATCCGAGAAATCACGGTTGCTGCGGTAATCCATGAAGATCGCGCCGTAACGGGAGGGCTCGTGCCGCGCCGTGCGGCCCAGGAAGTATTGGTTGTCCGTCCACTGCACCACGGGGTAATCGATCCGGGTGCCGGGCACGGTGAGCCACGCCGCCGCCTCCGGGGCATCCCGGCGCAGGCCGGCAAAATCCACGCCGCCAGGAGCCGGGGAACCCTCCGGCGCGGCCGGCAGCGCAGGCATCTCGCAGTCCGCGGCCCCGTACTGCCGCATTTCGTTCCACAGCCCGGCCGCGCCGAAGAGCAGGCCAGACAGCAAGACGGCGGTCATGATATCGCGCAGTGCGCGCCGCAGGGTATTTTTCACGGCATTGCCGCCTTTCATTTTCCTCTCTCTACCGGCGTACCACAACCCGGAAATTGCGGCGCAGGGAACCGCTTTCGACCCGTATATTGACCGTGCCCCTGTAATTGGCCGGGACCGTCAAGGTATTCGCCGTGCCGTTGGCGCTGCCCAGCGCCGCGCGCACGCCCGTCTGGGAACTGATCCACCAATCGACGGCCTTGCTGGCGGTGAAATGGAGGTCTGTGGGCGCCGAGGGCGAGGAGGCCGCGTACAGCGTATAGTTCGGCGTCATCTCCGTATTGTCGTCCGTGTGCATGAGAATCAGGTCGGTCACCCGGATGGTGAACTCCATGCCGAGGGCCGGGTCGTCCACGGATTCGGCGCGCACGCGCATGGAACCGTTCGGGCTTGCGGGCGGAATGGTGAACGTGTACTGGTCCGCGCCGGCGAGCGCCGCCGGGCCCAAAGCAAGGCCGCTGCTTGACCAGTTCATATCGCCGCCGTTGATGCCGTCGCCCCAGGCCTGCGCCGTGACGGTGACGGCCTGCGGGTCATTTTGGGCCGTGAGCCGGATGGCGCCGTTATTGGCGATGTAGCCTATGCCCCGGCCGGCGGAAAGGGACATGGCCGGGGGCACCGGCAGGTGCACGCCGCCCAGGCCGTTGTCCACGGCGTCCCCGGCGTAGTAGGCCGTGCCGTTGTCCCGGGGCTTGACATACAGCGTGACCCATTTCTCGGTCTGCGCGCCGGCCGCGAAGCCCGGGGCGCCCGGGCTAAGCGCCGCCGCGGCGTTGGCGCTTTCGGTGTCGGATATCCGGCAGCCGGCATACTTGTAATATTGCGGCTCGGCAACCTCCAACAGAAGGTTGTCAATGCCGCTGACGGGCGGGTAGGTGAAGAAGGAATAGGGCGTCGACGCGCCGGTGCCGGAATTGACGAACATGTTCACCGCTTCCAGTGCCGCGTCCGAGCTGTCGCGCTTGAGCACCGTCACGTACCCCGCTTCGGGCACGGACCTGTTTTCTTCCGCGTTCGCCGTGCTGCCGGCGGCGTCCAGCACGATCTGGCGCACATGCAGCCGCGCGGGCAGCTCCTGCACCTCGAACTGCGCCGCCTTGAGGAAGATCGCGTCGTGATAGTTCACGTCGGCGGGCCAGGGGTTCTCATTGCCATAGCTGTCCTTCATAAAGATACGCACCAGGTCGCCGGTCTGCAGGTCAACGCCGTGGGCGCTCAATAAATCCTCTATCTTCCAGCCGCCGGCCCCGTCCGCAACGGTGCCCGCGTCGATGCAGACCGCGGGGCCGCCGCCGATGGGGATGATCTCGAAGGCCGCCTTCGCGCCCGGTTCCCCGCCGCGGCCGGTGATCGCCGTCTGCCCGCGCAGAATGGCCCCGTTGATCCGCGCGGGCGCGGGCGGCGTGACGTCCAGCACGCGGGCGGTGAACTCCTCGCCCATGCGGCCGCCGCGGTTGGCCTTGGCGCTCAACAGCGTGCCGGCCTGCAGGAAGCCGCCGAATTTCGCCGTTGGGTAGTCCGGCGGCAGCAGGAGGTAACCGTCGGCGTCGGCGGCGAGAAAATATTTCGTCAGGCCGTCCGCCGGGTCGACGACCGGCACCGCGCCCGGCCAGTCGGCGGTTTCCGCGCAGCCGTCCTCGCCGGTGATCCAAATCCCCACGCCTTGCTTGCCGGAGGCGTAGACAGGGATCATCTCCACGTTGCCGTATTCGTCCACGCCGTCGTCGTGCGGCACCCAGCCGAGCAGCGCGCGCACGCGCACGAATTTGTCCGCGTCCACGGGGTTGCTGACAAGGCTGTCGCCCTCGTCGTCAAACAGGACCTCCGGCAATTGATTCATGCCGGTGATGCGGCGGTAGTTGGCGCTTCTGGCGTCGATAGAGGCCGTGCCGGAGGCGGTGCGCAGGCCGGGCTCCGTGGTGCCTGTCGCCGCCGTTGACTGCGCGTTGCCCGAGGCGCCCACGAGGGTGTAGTTGACAACGTCCATGCAGGAAAGATCGGAAGGCCCCTGCGTATTGGAATTCAGGTACCAGATATCGATGTCCGTATTGTATATTTCAATCCTCGATCCGGAGCCGGACATGCCGAATACATTGTTCGTGCCCGAGCTGGTGTTCTTGTTTCTGATATCGAAGGACGCGGGCGAATCCAGGATGAACCTGCCGGTGGTGTTCAAATCTATGATCCCGGCCGACGCGCCCCCGTCCGTGTTCCCGACAATATAGATATTCGAGCCCGGTTCTGCCAGGAAGGTGCAGTTGGAGGCGGCGAAATCAACGGCTTGGTTGCGCCCCAGCCGCAGAGTCGTCAGGTTGACGATGGAACCCGCTTTTGCGATGAATTTATTGCCGGAATTGTTGAAACGCACCGCGTCCCCGTACATCGTCGAGGCGAACCTGGCGTCTTCGTTGATGATAATCTCAATGTAGTTATTGTAAACCGCGGGAAAGGTGCCGGTTACGCCGCTGATCGGATTTCCAAGGTCGTCCATGCCTGTGTAGGTCAGTACGACAACGGCGTCTTCGCCCACCTCAAAATTGCCGCCGCCGTATCTGTACGCGGTCCCGTCGGTGTTTGCCTCGCTGATGAAGTAAAAGATCGAGTAATCCTGCCTGCCGGCCTCGGTGATGTACTGTTCCGACCCGGGCTCGATATAGACGGAGCTGACGTGCGCGCACTCCGTGGTTGTGGCAATGCGGTTGACCCCGTACAGAATCAAATGGGAGCCGCTGATGAGCGCGAAATGGTTGGCGTCGCCGCGGTTGACGGTGACGTTGCCCGCGCGGTATATCCACCGGCCGGTGCCGCCGCTGGATTGTTCAAAAAGAATTCCGTTGTCATTGTCATTCGTTGTGCCGGCCATGTAAGTCTGCGCCGTATTTTTTCTCAGCCGGATGTCGTGGATATCGAAGACCGGGTCGTAGTTGACGGAGGAGGCGCCGGAAAAATACATCCGCTGGTTATACAGGTTCAGAAAATAACCCTGCCCGTCAATCTCAAGCGCCCGGGACCTGCCCGTGGCGTTGGTGCTGCCAAGCAGGCTGCCGTTGCCGGTGCTGGCGCTCACCGGCGCCGCGACGTCATTCAACAGCACGATTTTTTCGCAGCCGGCGTTGTCGCTCCACGCGGCCAGAAAGCTCGCCCAGTCGTCCACATAGTGCACGTCCTTGCCGGTGGGGCCCGCGCCGGGGGCGATATACGCGGCCAGCGTGGGGTTCACGGGCAGCGAAACCAGCAGCGTGCCCAGCAGCGCCAAGGCGATTGCCGCCGCCGGGATGCATTTGATCGCCAGCTTCCTCTGTTGCATATCTTTTCTCCTTTCACGCCGCGGGGAATCAGCCCGCCGCGAACGCGCTGAGCACCGAATCGACCGCGGTTCTGCTCCCGGCAACGGTATTTTCCCACCATGCGTCGCGGTAGTGCCACTTCCTGGTCTCCACGGTTTCGGCGATGAGCGTGACCGTCAGCACCGCGTCGGAATAGGTAACCACGTCCTCGTCCAGCTCTATTTTTTCAAACAGGGGCGGCGTGGTTTCCCCCGGTGGCACAACGCCCAGGTAGTAGTAATAGCCGTCGCCGCCGTACATCCAATCCGCGCTCAGGCCCGCAAAGCGAAGCTGCTTGCCGAACTGCGCCTCAAAGTGCAGCAGGCCGTCCGGGGAGGTGAGCACCGGGAACACCTTCACCCGCACGAACGCCGGGATATCGCCGTCGTTTGCCACCCAGCTCTCCTTTTTCACTTCTTGCCCGCCGGTCAGGCTCGTGCCGGCGGCCGGCGGCTCGAAGTCCTCCCGGATATGGTTGGAGAACATATACTGCATGATACCGATCCCGTTGCTCTTGCTGTCCGAATGGTTGAGCCACGCCAGGGTGCCCCGTACGGCGAAGCCGGCGGACAGCACGGCGGCGGCCGCCGCCAGCGCGACCGCGCAGTATTTCACACGCGCGCCGCGCGGGGGGCGCCTGCCCCGCTTTGGTTTCATACGCTTACCTCCTCCTCGTTTCAAAC
>WQTL01000429.1 GCA_009786275.1 Bacillota bacterium
ATGGTGGGGTTTTGATGCAGCGGGCGGCAAGAATGCCGCCCTTACAGGTTTGAGGGAACGGGGATTAAGTGAAAAGCGGGTGTTTTTTTATTGGACCGGGGACGTCCGGAGGCCGTCCCCTACAGCGTGTGTCTCACAGCCCCGCGGCCTCGCGGATGTATTTGCGGGCTTTGAGGGCGTACTCGAAGGGATTGGCCAGGGCCGGGTCCTGCTCGGCCTCGACGACGAACCAGCCCTCGTAGCCCGCGCCCTCGAGGATCGCGAACAGCGGCGCGAAATCGACGCAGCCGTCGCCCGGCACGGTGAACGCGCCCAGCCGCACGGCCTGCAGGAAGCTAAGCCGTTCATCGTGCACGCGCTGCACAACGGCGGGGCGGATGTCCTTCAGGTGCACGTGGGCGACGCGGCCCACATGCTTTTGCAGGACTTTTACGGGGTCGATGCCGGCGAAGCTCAGGTGCCCGGAATCGAACAGCAGGTTCACCAGGGCGGGGTCGGTGCCCGCCATGAGGCGGTCGATCTCGGCCTCGGTCTGCACCACGGTGCCCATGTGGTGGTGGAAGGTCAGCTTCATGCCGCGCGCGACGGCAATCTCGCCGAGCCTGTTCAGGCCGGTGCAGAGGCGGTCCCAGCCGGCGTCGTCCAGGACGGGCTTTTCATCGAAGACGGCCTTGGGGGTGCCCTGCACGCTGTAGCTCTGCTCGGAGGCGCCGATACATTTCGCCCCCAGATAGGAGAGGAAATCCAGCTGCTCCTCGAAGTCTTTCGCCACTTCCTCGAAGGGCTTGGTGACCAGGAAGCTCGAGAACCAGCGGTTGCAGATGGTCAGGCCGCGCAGGTCGAGGGCCTTTTTCAGGGCGGCTCTGTCGGCGGGATATTTGTTGCCAACCTCGCAGCCGGTGAAGCCCGCCAGGGCCATCTCGCTCACGCACTGCTCGAAGGTGTTCTCTCCGCCGAGGTCGGGCATGTCGTCGTTGGTCCAGGCGATGGGGGCGATGCCGAGGGAAATGTTTTTCAGTGGCATAGGTTGTTCTCCTTATGTGTTGTTTATAGTGCGGGCGGCAAGAATGCCGCCCCTACAGGCAGTGCGTCAAAACCAACCTGCAATGATATCGAGCAGGCCTACTTTTCCACAAGCGTCCCAATGCCGCAGGCAATGATCAACAGACCAAGCGGCACCATCAAAATGGCGTTGAGGCGGTTTCTCTTGTCGTTGACAAGCATCACATGGCGCTTGTTGTAGTAAATTTCATCGCCCGCTAGGGGCTTGTTGATATGCGATTGCAGGTAAGTGCCATAGCTCGAAATTTTTGCCGTGCGGGGGCGGCCGTCCTCATCGCGCCACTCCGCTGTGGCAAAATACCGTTCACTGCGCCCAAAGTCCCGGCGGTGTATTTTCGTCAGCGTGGCGGTTGTCCTGCCGCCGCGGGCCTTGAGCAATGCATGACGCAAGACCTGCGCCATGCCCCATACAAAAGAGAAAAGGCCCAGAGCCATGAAAAATACGCCAAGAAACCAATCCGCAGCAAGATGCTGTGGCATCAATACCGCCTCGCTTTCTTTAAGTTTTCCTCTTTATCTTCATAAGCCTTCGCCCCAACCTCGCTCACATTCACCGCCGCAACCCCGCAGTGCCACCAGCCGCCGTAGCCGTCGGTCATGGTCTTGGGCAGCACCTTCATGTCGATGACGGTGCAGCGGGACTGGGCTTTGGCGTCCTCCAGGGCGGCGATAAGCTCAGCCTTGGTTCGCACTCGATAGCCTATCGCGCCCATGGCCTCGCCCATACCCGCGTAGTCGATGTTCAGGAACGCGCCGGTATGGTCCCTGAATTCCGTGCCCAGATTGCCCGCGCCGTTGCCCATCTGCAAATTGTTGATGCAGCCGAAGCCCGCGTTATCGAACAGCAGCAGGTTGATCTTTTTGCCCTCCTGTATTGCCGTGACAAGCTCGCTGTGCAGCATGAGGAAGCTGCCGTCGCCCAGCATGGTGTAGCATTCCTTGGCCGGGTCGGCCAGCTTGCAGCCCAGGGTGGCCGCCACCTCGTAGCCCATGGTGCTGTAGCCATACTCCATGTGGTAGCTGTCGCGGGCGTCGGTTTCCCACATGCGCTGCAAATCGCCGGGCAGGGAGCCGGACGCGCCCACGACAATGGCGTCCGGGGCGATGTGCTCGCGTACCGCGCAAATCGCCTCCGTCTGCGTAAGCGTGCCGCCCAAATCGCGGATGAAGTCCTCGATGCTGCCGGGGTTCTGGGCTTCCACCAGGGTCTTGAAGTTTTCGTCGTATTTGTAGTCGGCCAGACGCCGCATCTCGGCGGCCCAATCGGCTTTGGCCTGGGCGATAGCGCTGCCCCACTGCGCCCGGTAATCCCCCAGATCGAGGGCTTGCAGGGTCACTTTCGCGTCGCCGAGGAGACAGGCGGCATCCAGCTTCTGCGCGTGAAATTTGTTCAGGTTGACGCTCAGGAACTTGCAGCTCTCACTGAAGAGCCACTTCGATGAGGTCGTAAAATCAGACAGGCGGCTTCCAATCGAAATCACCAGGTCGGCCTGCTTGGCAAGTGAATTCGCCGCCGCGTTGCCCGTGACGCCGATGCCGCCCAGGTTGTACGCGTTACTCGCGGGGGCGGCGGATTTGCCCGCCTGGGTTTCGGCGAAGGGAATGCCGTATTTCTCGCAGAAATCCACCAGGGCCTCGCCCGCCTCAGAATATCTCACCCCGCCGCCGCAGACGGCCAGAGGCCGTTCGGCTGCCTTGATGAGCGCGATGGCCTCGTCGAGGGCCTCTTGCGTAGGCAAAGGCCTGTCGACCCTGTGCACGCGCTTGGCGAAAAACGATTCCGGCCAGTCGTAGGCCTCACCCTGGACGTCCTGGGGCAGGGCGATACACACCGCGCCGGTGAGGGCCGGGTCGGTGAGCACGCGCATGGCGTGGACCAGCGCGCCCATGAGCTGCTCGGGCCGGTTGATGCGCGCCCAGTACTTGCACACGGGCCGGAAGGCGTCGTTGGTGGTGATGGAGTCGTCGTGCTCCTGCTCCAGCTGCTGGAGCACCGGGTCTGGCTGGCGGGTGGAGAAGGTGTCGCCCGGCAGCAGCAGCAGGGGGATGTTGTTCACGCTGGCGCAGGCCGCCGCCGTGACCATATTGGCCGCGCCCGGGCCGATGGAGCTCGCCACCGCGATGATTTTCCTGCGATTATGCTGCTTGGCGAAGCCCGCGGCCATGTGCGCCATGCCCTGTTCGTTCTTGCCCTGGTAGTAGGCCAGGGAGCCGGGGTCGCGGTCCAGGGCCTGGCCGAGCCCTAAGACGATGCCGTGGCCGAAGATGGTGGCGAGGCCATGGACGAATTTTTCTTCCTTGCCGTCGAATTTGACGTATTGCTGGTTTAAGAATTTGACGAGGGCCTGGGCGACTGTCAGGTTAGTTGTGGTCATGGTGGGGCCTCCTTCTGTTGCTGTTATCGCGTCGCTCCGCGATACACCCTCAGTCACGCCGAGCGTGACAGCTCCCTCTGCGAGAGGGAGCCTGGGGGATTAAGAAAAACGACATTTCGTCCCACTGCTTTTTGAGTTGCATAGCCCGCTTCTACTTAATCCCCCAGGCTCCTTCTCGTAGAAGGAGCTGTCAGCCTCGGGCTGACTGAGGATGTATCGCGGAGCGACTGACCGCTTTGCAACCCTGGTACGTTTTATTCCGGCAGCACATCCGTCATCCCAATCGCCTCCAGAATCCCCTCCAGGGGCACACCGTTGGGGAAGAACGCCTGCGAGCCCGCACCCACCATCAGCCGCGCCGCCCACTCGAACAGCCAGCCCATCTCGCCCGTGCGCACGATGACGGTGTCGTATTCGGGCAGGATGCCGATGAACTGGTGGAAGGTGCCGTTGGCCTCATAGGAGCTGTCGAAGGGCAGCAGGCTGAAATTCCAGAACAGGCGGCCGTAGCCCCGTATGCTCTTCGACAGCGGCGCGCTTTGCGCCGCGTATTCGGCGGGGAGGAGCTGCTTATCCTCCCAGCGGCCGTAGTTGAGGTAGAGATAGCCGAAGCGCGCCATGTCGCGCGGGGTCATGCTGACGCCGAAGCCGCCGTAGTTGTTGCCGTCGGGCGCGGCGTCCCAGAGCACGCTGGTCATCCCCAGGGGCTTGAAGAGCTTCTCTTTGGCATAGGCGAAGAGGTTTTTCTTCACCGCGCGGCTCACCAGGCAGGCGAGCACCTGCATGCTCGGGCCCGAGCTGTAGGCGTGGCGCTTGCCGGGCGCGTCCATCTGCGGGAGCTCGAAGGCGGCCTTGCCGGTGTCTTTGGCCTCCCACCAGGGGGCCCAGGCGCTGAAATCGTCGTCGTCGCCCGGCAGGCCGCTGTTCATGGTGAGCAGGTGCTCGACGGTCATATCGCGCTTGCTCTCCTGTCCGGGGGCGATCTTCGCGTCGGGGAAGAAATCGACGACCTTCTGGTCCACGCCCTTGATTTTGCCCTCCTGGATGGCCACGCCCACCAGGGCCGAGACCACCGCCTTGGTGACGGAGAACATGTAATGCGGTTTATCGGCGTCCCAGGCCTCGTCGTAGCGCTCGTAGATGATCTTGCCCTTATGGAGCACCAGAAGGGCGTCGGTTTTGGGGCCGCCGTGGGGGATGCCCTTCAGGGCGAAGGCGGCCTCCATCAGGGGGCCGAGGCCCGGCGGGGTCTCCTCTGTGACGAAGCCCTTCGTGGGCCACACGCCGTATTTATCGGGCACCGCGCCCGCGTAGGAGCGCGTCTCGGGGATGTTGCTGGGCTGGCCGCTCATGTTCCAGACGGCGAAAAAGCTCAGCACACTCATGAGCCAGGCGGCGATTTTGGTTTGCATGTTATAACGCCTCCATAAAATAGTCTAATGGTATGCCCCGCAGCGGCGCCAGGGGGTAGACGACGGCCATGAATACGGCCCGCACGGCATCGCCGGAGAGCATCAGCCCGCTGACGGCCTTCGTGGCCGGGCCCGCGCTGCCCGTGCGCACCATCACCGTGTCCTCCGCCGGGAGCACGCAGATGAAATTCCCGAAGGAGCCGCTGGCCTCAAAGGAGCCGTCGTTGGGCGAGTCGTCGGAGTAGTTCCAGTAGCCGTAGCCGTATTCCCAGTTGCGCGGCGAGGGCGGCGGCGTGGCGGCCACATACCAGGCGGGGAGAATTTGCTTGCCGTTCCAGCTGCCCTTGTTCAAATAGAGATACCCCAGGCGCAGCATGTCGCGCGGGGTCATGGATATCCCGAAGCCGCCGTAGTTCACGCCGTCCGGCGCGGCGTCCCATTTCACGCTGGTCATGCCCAGGGGCTTGAAGAGTTTGCGCTGGGCGTAGGCGAAGAGGTTCTCCCCCACCGCCTTGGTGAGCAAACCCGCGAGGCACTGCATGCCGGGGCCGCTGCTGTAGGAGAAACGCTCGCCGGGCGCGGCAACCTGGGGGATCTCGAAGGCCGCCTTGCCGGTGTTCTTCGCCTCCCACCAGGGATGGCCCTCGGCTTCTTTGTCGCTGTCGCCCGGCAGGCCGCTGGTCTGGGTGAGCAAATGCTCGACGGTCATATCGCGCTTGCTCTCCTGCCCCGCAGGGATGGACGCACCCGGAAAAAACGTGCAGACCTTCTGCTTCACCCCGGTGAGCTTGCCGTCCTGTATCGCCGCGCCCACCAGGGCCGACATCACCGATTTGGTCACGGAGTACATCTGGTGCGGGGTGTCCTTGTCCCAGCCGGGGGCGTAGCGCTCGTAGACGATCTCGCCCCCCTTGAGCACCAATACGCTGTCGCTGAACACGTTGCCGTTGGTGATGCCCCGGCCCACGAAGTCGAGCTCCAGCCCGGGGATTTCATACCATGGCAGGGCCTTACCCGCGGGGAAAAATTCCTTCGCGGAGGGCTCTTTGGCATAGGCGGGCAGGGATAAGCAGGCGAGGAGGCACAGGGCGGAGAAGATGCGGGCGGCGCGTTTGAGGTGCATGGGGGGCCTCCTTTTTTAATGCTGAATGCTTAATGCTTAATGCTTAATTGTTGTGCTCCGCACGTCCTTGATGCCGCTCCGCGAAGATATCGCTACAGCAATTCCTTGAAATACCGCCAGGGCATGCCCTTCATGGCGATCATCGGCAGCAGGATGCTCTCGAACAGCTTATCCGGCGTTTTGGTGTAGATGGCCTTGGTAATCGGGCCGATGCTGCCCGTGCGCACGATCACGGCGTCCCATTCGGGCATCACGGCGATGAACTGCCCGAAGGACCCGCTGGCCTCATAGGAGGCGTCGAAGGGGAGCAGGGTGGTGTTCCAGAAGAGGTAGCCGTAGGCCTGGGCGGCCTTGGAGCGCGGCGGGGTGCGGGTCACATAGTCCGCGGGGATGATCTGCTTGTCCTCCCAGCGGCCGTTATTGAGGTAGAGGTAGCCGAAGCGCAGCATGTCCCGTGGGGTCATGGAAAGCCCGAAGCCGCCGTAGTTGTTGCCGTCCGCCGCGGCGTCCCAGGCCACGCTGGTCATGCCTAAGGGCCCGAAGAGCTTCTTTTTGGCGTATTCGAAGAGGTTCATCTTCACCGCGCGGCTGACCAGGCACGCCAGGGTCTGCATGCCCGCGCCGCTGCTGTAGGAATGCACCTTCCCCGGCGCGGCCACCTGCGGGGTCTCGAAGGCCGCGATGCCGCTGTCGTACGCCTTCCCCAGGGAGCCGGGCTCCCACCAGACGTATTCCATCGCCTCCTTGTCGCCGTCCCCCGAAAGGCCGGAGGTATGGGTAAGCAGGTGCTCGATGGTCATATCGCGCTTGCTCTCCTGCCCGGGGGCGATTTTGGCCTCCGGGAAGAAGTCGATGACCTTTTGGTCCACGCCCTTGATCTTGCCCTCGCCGATGGCGACGCCCACCAGCGCCGACACGATGGACTTGGTCACGGAATACATCTGGTGCGGGGTGTCCTTGTCCCAGCCCTCGGCGTAGTCCTCGTAGGCCAGCTTGCCCTTGTGCAGCACCAGCACGCTGTCGCTAAAGACGTTGCCGTTGATGGGCCGCTGGAACACGTAGGCCGTCTTGGCCACCGGCGGGATGAACCAGGCGGGCCGGGGGCCCGTCTCGAAGCCCTTGGTGGGCCAGACGCCGTATTTGTCCGGGACCTCGCCCACATATTCCCGCGTCTCGGGGATGTTGTTGGGCTGGGCGTTGGGGCTCCAGAAGGCGAAGAAGGAGAGGAAGCTGAGGATCATCGCGACGACTTTGGTTGACATGGGGGAACCTCCCTTTTTGTAATGCTGAATGCTTAATTCTTAATGCTTAATTGTCTATCACGGCGCGCACACCCTCATCTCGTAGTCGATCCCCTCCCGTGCGCCGGCGGCGTCGAAGGCCGATTTCGCGCAGGCGTAGGCCAGGGCCGGGGTGTTGTTCTCGCGGCTCAGGTGCGCAAGGTAGAACCGCGCCGCGCCGGTGCGCAGCAGAGCGGGGAGATAGTCCGCGCAGTCAGTGTTGCTCAGGTGGCCCATGTCGCTCAAAATGCGGCGCTTGAGATGGTAGGGGTAGGGCCCGTTCTGCAGCATCGTGACCTCGTGGTTGGATTCCAGCATCACCGTATCGCAGCCGCGCAGGGCCTCCCGGACACTCTCCGTCAGGCAGCCGGTGTCCGTGGCGACGGCGAAGCGCTCCCCCGTCCCGGCCTCGCAGGTGTAGCCGCAGGGGTCGCAGGCGTCGTGGGAGGTGGCGAAGGCGCGCAGCAGCAGGCCATTGGCCTCCACGCCGCCAACCGGCATGGGCGAGGCCTGCATCTTCGCGGTGAGCGCGCCCATACGCTCCAGGGCGTAAAGGGTGCCGGGCGTTGCGAACACGGGGATGTGGTGGCGCTCGCAGAACACCCGCAGCCCCGCGATGTGGTCGGTATGCTCGTGTGTGACAAAAACAGCGCCGACCCGGCCCGGGTCAACGCCTA
>WQTL01000430.1 GCA_009786275.1 Bacillota bacterium
CGCGGCGGCAGAGCCGCCGGTCTACGCCGGGGATTTCGAGTCGCCGGAGCAGAAGATCCCCGCCGCGGGCGTGACGGACGCCCTGGGCCGCCCCGTGCCCTGGGAGGCCTGCATGACCCTCAACGACCACTGGGGGTATCATTCCAATGATAAGAATTACAAGAGCGCGCAGAACGTGATCCACATGCTCATCGAGTGCGTGAGCAAGGGCGGCAACCTGCTGCTCAACGTGGGGCCCAACGCCAAAGGCGAGATTCCGAAGGAATCCATCGCGGTGCTGGAGCGGGTGGGCGAATGGATGCGCGAAAACGGCGATAGCATCTACGGCTGCAGCAGGTCGGAGCTCGCCAAGCCCGAGTGGGGGCGCTACACCCAGCGGGGGAAATACTTATACGCCCACGTATTCGAGCGCGGGGTATCGGCCATCCGTTTTGACGGCTTAGGCGGGAAAATCAAAAAGGCCCGCCTGCTGATGGACGGCAGCGAACTGCAGATCAAGCAGCCTTGGAACGCGAAGGACAACGTCACGGACGCGTTTGTGCATTTCGGCACGGCGGAGCTGCCGGAGCCGCTGGGCACGGTGGTGGAGCTGGAGCTGGGGTAAGCACATTTGTAGAGACGCACGGCAGTGCGTCTCCGAAAGAAACCCAAATAACCCCAACGACTTTTTTTGCCGGAGACGCACTGCCGTGCGTCTCTACAAAATAACCCCGCAATCCGTATGAATTGCGGGGTTGGGTGTTTATTCGTTCACCGTATGCCTTCGATGCCATGCGTCAGCGCGGCCTCGCTCAGGGCCCCCACCTGGTGGGAGACAATCGCTCCGCCGGCGTCGATGAAATACGTGGCGGGGATGCTCATGATGCCGTAGGCGTCGGCGGCTTGGGCCCGCGTATCGAAATACACGGGGAAGCCGTAGCCCTGCTCCCGCACGAAGGCCTTGGCCGAGTCCACGGTTTCACCACGCGCATCGGTCAGGTTCACCATCATGAACATGACCTCGCCGCCCAGCGCCTGGTAGGCCTTGTCGAATTCGGGCATCTCCTGGCGGCAGGGCGGGCACCAGCTGGCCCAGAAATTGAGCACCACGGGTTTACCGCGCAGATCGGAAAGCTTGACCGGATCGCCCGCCGCGTCCGTTACGGTGAAGTCGGCGGCGCTCGCGTTGGCCTGCGCGGTGGTGAAGCCTGTGACGGTCCGGAGCTCGCCGGGGCCGGGCTCCACCCGGGGGCGCAGCGCGTTGTAGGCAATCACAGCGCCCACCAGCAGCAGCGTGAAGGCCGCGAAGCCCAGGAGCAATTTCGCTTTTTGGGACATATTCTCAGTCCTCTTCCCAGGGGAACACATACTGCGTCAGGCCGAGGGAATCGCGCACCTTGCTCATCTCCCCCTGCACCGCCGTGTTGATGGCCACGCCGACGTCCTTGCGCTGCTGCCAGACGAGCCACTCCTTTTCGCCCGCGGTGAAGATGCGGTCGTGCCCGGGGGCCTTGCGGGAAGCCCGCAGGTCGCGCATGATGCCGCCCGCCGTCTTCTTGAAGGCCTCCAGGCCCATGAAGGCCTCGGTATCGATGGCGATGAAGAAATGGCCCAGGTGGAATGGCACCTTCTTGCCGTCGGTGATGCCGTTGAGGGCCCAGAGGAAGTTCCCCTGCTGCAGCGCGGCGGAGAGCACCTCCACCACGGTGGCGTAGCCGTAGCCCTTGTAGCCCGCCAGCTCCTCGCCGATGCCGCCGAGGGGGGCCAGGGCGGCCTCGCCCGTGCCGAACTTCTTCAGGATGTCCTCGGTGTCGGTCTGGGGCAGGCCGTCGTTGCCCACCACCATGCCCTTGGGGGTGTCCTTGCCCATGCGGGCGAAGTACTCCAGCTTGCCGCGCTGGGTGATGGAGGTGGCGCAGTCCAGCACGAAATCGAACTCCTCGTCGGTGGGGAAGGCGATGGTGAGCGGGTTGGTGCCCAGCATGTTCTCCACGCCGAAGGTGGGCGCGATGGAGGGCCGCGCGTTGGTGCCGGTGATGCCGATCATGCCAGCCTTTGCCGCCATGGAGGCGTAGTAGCCCGCGATGCCGTAGTGGCAGGAGTTTCGCACGGCCACCATGCCCATGCCGTATTCCTTCGCCTTGGCGATGGCCAGGCTCATGGCCTTGTGGCCGATGACCTGGCCCATGCCGTCGTGGCCGTCGGCCACGGCGGTGGTCTTGGTCTCGCGCACGATCTCGAACTCGGTGACGGGCTTCTGGATGCCCTCGACGATGCGGTCGATATAGATGGGCTTGAAGCGGTTCACGCCGTGGGACTCGATGCCCCGGCGGTCGGATTCCAGCAGCACGTCGGCGCAGATGGCGGCCTCCTCACGGGGCACGCCCAGGCCCGCGAAGGCGTCTGTCACGAACGCGATGATGGTCTCCCAGGGGACGATGTTTTTGTTTGGCATGGATGGGTCTCCTTCGAATATTTATTTTTGCTAAATGCTTATTTGATTTGAATACTCTAGAATGTCAGCAGGGCCAGCCAGCGCCCCATGAGCCCCGCGGCCATGAGAACGCCCACAACCACCAGCAGCGCGCCAGAGGCGATGTTGATCGCCCGCATGTGCCGCTTGAGGAACGCGAGGGTCCCCTTGAGCCTGTCGATGAGCACGGCGCAGACCACGAAGGGCAGCCCCAGGCCCGCGCAATATACCAGCAGCATAAGCACGCCCGCCAGGGTCCCGCCGCCCTGGGACGCCAGCATCAGCGCCGAGCCGAGGAAGGCCCCCACGCAGGGCGTCCAGCCGACGGAGAAGGTCAGGCCGAAGAGCAGCGAGGAAAAGAAGCGCAGGTTTTGGGTGTCCGCGCGCCTGTGGCCTGAGCGGTTGAGGAAGCCGAGCTTCAGCACGCCCAGGAAGTTCAGGCCCAGCACGGCCACGACAAGGCCCGTGACGAGGTTCACCCAGAACGAGTACCGCCGCAGCAGCCGCCCCGCCGCGCCCGCGAAGGCCCCCAGGGCCACGAATACCAGCGTAAACCCCAGCACGAAGCCCAGCGCGTTGACCAGGGCACGTTTTTTGTCGCCGTCAGCACCGTCGACGGCCTGCCCCGCCGCGAAAAACGACACGTACACCGGCAGCATGGGCAGCAGGCAGGGCGATACGAACGTCGCGGCGCCCTCCAGGAAGAGGAGCAGGTATTGCACGCGGGGCCTCCTTATGGGCAGGGACGTCCGGGAGGCCGTCCCCTACTTTCGTTTTTTCTCGCGCAGTTTGCCCTTGTACATTACGCCCACGGCCGCCGAGGCGACCCCCAGGCTTGCCGCCAGGGATAGCGCGGCCAGCAGGGTGCGCATGGGCTGGAAGCGCGGCGGCGGGTTGGCGTCCTCCAGGGGCGGGTAGCGCAGCGCCTCGGGCAGCTCCCCCGGAACGGCCGCGAAGGTGAAACCGCGGGTCTCCGCGGCGGGCACGAGGCTTTCGCGCACGAACTCCACCGTGAGGGTGAAGGGCTGCGTGCGCGCGGGTACTTCGGCCTCGCAGCGCAGGCGCGCGGCCTCGCCCGGGCGGATGACGACACGGTTCACCAGCGGGACCTCCAGCCGCAGGCCCTCCGCTTTGACAGAAAGCACGCTCAGGTCGTGGGACGAAAGGTTCTTCAGCAGCAGGGTGCCGTCCCCCGGGGGCAGCCAGCCGCTCACACCGCCGGAAAAGCGGGCGTCGATGCCGTCGGCGGGGTTGCAGGAGACCCGGAACTGCGGGTACTCCGGGTCGGCGTAGACGTCCGGCAGCTCGTCGGTGTAGAGCCATTTGTTCCAGACAGCGCAGGCCCAGGGATCCCAGGCGCCCTGCCCGTGGTATTGCCCGAGGAAGAACCAGGTCTGGTCGGGCAGGTAGCAGCCCGAGGCGTCGATGGCCCCGCCGGGGGAGCGGTGCGGGTGCTTGGGGTTGGCGCAGACGGGCGTTGACGGCGCAGATGCTTTTTCACCGCCCAGCGGGGCGACGGAAGCGCCCGTGGTGGAATCCGTATCGATGATGCGGTCGGAATCCACCATGTTGCCGCCGACAAGGGACGAGCCCGCCCCGCAGACCAGCGCGATCTTCACGCCTTTGGCCTGCCATTCCCGCAGGGTTTCGCCGATGCGGGGCATCACCTCGTAGTGGATGATGTCGCTGCGGCGGATGATCTCGGCGTTCGCTTCCTCGTCCAGGTACTTCGCCTTCAGGCGCTCGTAGTCCTCCGGCGGCACGATGTCCCAGTAGCTGCCGAACTTCAGGAAGATGGGCTTCACGTGCTCGCGCAACACCCGCAGGGCGATGGCGCTGATTTGCTCCATGGTGACGCCCTGGAAGCGCTGGTTGAGCGAGAGCTCCATCTCCAGGTAGGTCGCGGCGAAATCCAGCAGCAGCACGGGGTCGAAGGCGAAGTCCTCGTTTTCCATGATGTCCACCGCCAACTGCGAGCCCTGGATGGCCGGGGCGTGCAGCAGGACGCGTTCGATGTCCTCCCCGCCGTAGAGCGCCAGGTACGCTGCGGCCAGCTGCCCGCCGTAGCTGACGCCGAAGAGGTTCACCTTATCGTGCCCGGAATCGGCCTTCACCTCCTGAATAAACCCGCGGAGGTTGGCCGTGCCTTCCACCTGCCCGCGCCGCCAGTCGTTGGCGAATATGTACACATGGTCGGCGGGTACCGCGTCGAGCAGGCTTTCGGTGATGGCGCGCTGGGTGTTCAGGCGTTCCTGCTTGTTTGCCAGCATCACGTCCCAGCGGGAATTGCGCGCGCCCCGGGGGCAGGGGGTCAGGCCGTATTTGGAGGTCCCGTCCTCCCGCATCTCCATCTTCTCCAGCAGGGGGGCGATCTCTCCGAATTTTTCCACAACCCGCTCCGCGTTGCCGCCCGCGTCCACGATGAGCTTGGGCAGGACGTACAGCAGAACGTCCGCCAGGGAGCGCAGGTCCGTGCCCTCCAGCGCGGGGGACCACACCCGCTGCTCGGTCTCCTCGCCGTAATCCAGGAAGAGCTGCGGCCCGCTGTAGCCCTGTAGGACGATCAGGGGCGTGGGGTCCTCCGGGGAGGCGAGGGCAGGGGAGGCGAGAGCGAACAGGAGGATTGTAATTATGAGGCAGGAAAAAAACTTTTTCATATTCTTTCCCCATACACCAAGCGGGCGAGGCCCTTGGAGCCACGCCCGCCTTCGGTCGCGAATTCTGTACTACTTGTATTTGCGCTTGCGGGCCGCCTCCGACTTCTTCTTGCGCTTCACAGACGGCTTCTCGTAGTGCTCCCTCTTGCGGACCTCTTGAATGATCCCGTCGCGGGAGGCTTGCTTTTTGAACCGGCGCAGCGCGCTGTCCAGGGATTCATTTTCTTTCACCCGTACCTGACTCATGTCTTTCCCTCCCCTCGTATGGTTCAACACCTGAATTTTACAAATCAACCGTAATGTATTATAGCGGATGGGCTTTGCTTTGTCAACCTTTTTTAGTGAAAGTTACAAACTCTTCATTTTATCACAAGAGATTACCCCCTCTGTCGCACTACGCCCGCTGCGCGGCTACGCGACATCTCCCCCAAGGGGGCGACCCTGGCGGTGATTGCTGGAAACTATTTTATCACAAGGTTTACAAGCCGCCCGGGGACATAGAGCTCCTTCACAACGGTTTTGCCCTCCAGCAGCGCCGCCACGGCCTGTTTCGCCTGGGCCAAAACCTCCTCGCCGGCCAGGGACGCGGGCACTTGCAGCCGCGCGCGGCCCTTGCCGTTGACCTGCACCAGCACCTCGATTGTCGCCTCCACGCACTTGTCCTCAATCCAAGTGGGCCATGTCTGATCGGTGATGCGCCCGCCGAAGCGCTGCAGCTCCCACAGCTCCTCCGTGATGTGGGGCGCGAAGGGGCTCAGCAGCAGCAGAAAGAGTTTGTATTCCCCCTGGGTGATGCTTCCGGCTTTGTCAATCACGTTGAGCAGGCTCATCAGCGCGGCGATGGCCGTGTTGTGCTTGAGGGCCTCGGTGTCCTGGGATACTTTTCGTATCGTCCGGTGGAATTCGCCCTCGAGCTCCTCGCGAACGCCGCCGCCGATGACGCAATCCTGCAAGGCCCATACGCGCTCCAAAAATCTGCGGCAGCCCTTGATGCTGGCGGATTTCCATATGGCGGTTTTTTCGAAGTCGCCGATGAACATCGTATACAGCCGCAGCGTATCCGCGCCGTATTGTTCGATGATGTCGTCCGGGCTGATGGTGTTGCCCCGGGACTTCGACATTTTCTCGCCGTTTTCGGCCAGGATCATGCCCTGGCTGGTGCGCTTTTGATAGGGCTCGGGGCAGGGGACGGCGTCGATGTCATACAAAAACTTGTGCCAGAAGCGGCTGTAGAGCAGGTGCAGGGTGGTGTGCTCCATCCCGCCGTTGTACCAGTCCACCGGCATCCAGTAGTCTAGGGCTTGTTTCGAGGCCAATGCGCTTGGATTGTGCGCGTCGCAGTAGCGCAGGAAATACCAGCTGGAGCCCGCCCACTGGGGCATGGTGTCGGTCTCGCGCCGGGCGGGGCCGCCGCAGGCCGGGCAGGCGGTGTTGACCCAGTCAGTCAATAAGGCCAAAGGGGACTGCCCGTCGTCGGTCTGTTCGTATTTTTCCACGTGGGGCAGCGTGAGGGGCAGGTCTTCCTCGGGCAGGGGGACCATGCCGCAGGCCGGGCAGTGCACGATGGGCACGGGCTCGCCCCAGTAGCGCTGCCGGGCGAACACCCAGTCGCGCAGCTTGAAATTCACTTTCTCATAGCCGATGCCCTGCGCCGTCAGCCATTCGATGATACGCCGCTTCGCTTCTTCCACAGATAAGCCAGTAATAAAACCAGAGTTCACCATCACGCCGGTTGCGCAATCTGTAAAAGCCTCTTGTTCGATGTCGCCGCCGGCGACAACCTCGATAATCGGCAGGCCGAACGCGCGGGCGAACTCCCAGTCGCGGGTGTCGTGGCCCGGCACGGCCATGATGGCCCCGGTGCCGTAGGAGATCAGCACATAGTCGGAGATGAAGATGGGGATCTCTTCGCCGTTTACGGGGTTGATTGCGCGCACGCCGTCCAGGCGCACGCCGGTCTTGTCCTTGTTGAGCTCCGTGCGCTCGAACTCGGACTTTTTGGCCGCTTCGCTTCTGTAGGCGCAAATTTCGCCGAAGTTGGAAAGCTTATCCTTCCAGGCGTCAATCAGGGGGTGTTCGGGGCTCATGACCATGTAGGTCGCGCCCCAGAGGGTGTCGGGCCGGGTGGTGTACACTTCGATACTGTCCCCCGCGGTGGAAGCGAAGCGAACCTGTGCGCCGGTGCTGCGGCCGATCCAGTTGCGCTGCTGGATTTTCACACGCTCGATGAAATCCAGGCCGTCCAGGTCGTCGTTCAGGCGCTGGGCGTACTCGGTGATTTTGAGCATCCACTGGCTCTTGTTCCTGTGCTGCACCTCACTGCCGCAGCGCTCGCACACGCCGCTGACGACCTCTTCATTCGCCAGCACGCACTTGCAGCCCGTGCACCAGTTCACCGGCATGTCCTTCTTGTAGGCCAGGCCCCGCTTGAACATCTGCAAAAAGATCCACTGGGTCCAGCGATAGTAGCCCGGGTCGGTGGTGTCCACCTCGCGGGACCAATCGAACGAAAAGCCCAGGGAGACCGCCTGCTGCTTGAAACGCGCGATGTTGCGGCGCGTCACCTCGGCGGGGTGGATGCCGTTCTTGATGGCGTAGTTCTCCGTGGGCAGGCCGAAGGCGTCCCACCCGAAGGGGTAGAGCACGTTGTAGCCCTGGAGCCGCCGCTTGCGGGCGATGATATCGAGCCCCGTGTAGGGCCGCGGGTGCCCGGCGTGCAGCCCCTGCCCGGAGGGGTAGGGGAACTCCACCAGGGCGAAGTATTTCGGCAGGGAGAAATCCTGTTTGGCGTGGAAAACGCCGGATTCCTCCCAGAGGGACTGCCATTTGGGCTCGATGGACTTGGGGGTGTAGGGGGTCATGGGGGTCACGCTCCGTTATATTTAATTAAGTTTATCCAAGCAAAATCAGTATTTTTGTCGCTCCGCGATACACCCTCAGTCAGCCCGAGGCTGACAGCTCCCTCTACGAGAGGGAGCTTGGGGGATTAAGCTAAAGCTGGTTCTGCAATTACTATGTGCTGGGACGATATGTCGTTTGTACATAATCCCCCAAGCT
>WQTL01000431.1 GCA_009786275.1 Bacillota bacterium
GCCGGTGGTCACAGGCGCGGCGGAATACCCGCGGGGCGTCATTGAGGCCCTGCAATCTGCGGGTGTGCAGGTGCAGGCCGTGGACGCCCTCGCCCTGGCAACCCGGGCGGGCAGCGCCAAGGCCGTGAACGTGGTGCTGCTGGGCGCCCTCGCCGCGCGGATGGATATCCCGAAGGAGGTCTGGCTCGAGGCCGTGCGCGGCACGGTCAAGCCGCAGTTCGCGGAGATGAACCTCAAGGCCTTCGCGCTGGGCTGGGGAGAGTGAAAATGATTTTTTTCCAAAAAAATTCATAAGTTATTGACAAACCGTAAAATTCGTGTTAAAATAAACTACCTGATTTGTTCCAGGTGAAAAATAAATTCCGTTGAAGAGGAGACCAACCATGAAAAAAGTACTTAGCGTGATCCTTACCCTGGCGATGCTCCTGGGCTTCGGCGCCATCGTTGCGTTTGCCTGCGACACCGCCGAATGCGAAGTCGCGGCCTGCGACTGCGTTTGCGCCACCTGCGCCGTCGTGGACTGCGCGTGCGTGTGCCATGCCGAGGAAGAGGCGCCGCCGGCCGTGGCCACAGAAGATCCCGAGGTCAAAGCACTCAGCGGCTACGAGCTGTGGAAGATCAAGCTGACCACCGGCGAGCTCGGCGCTTTCCTGCAGACAGTGGGGAAAACCCTTCTGACCTGGGGCGATTGGATCCTGAAGTTCCTCTACTATGTCTGCTTCGGCTGGCTGTTCACCATTGACATCAACATCACGCTCGGCTGAGTTCTTTCGAGGTAACGTCATGTCCATACACGCAGCAACCTTCCGCGGCTTTACCGGCTTTGCCCGCTTCGGGCAGGGCGTGCTGCGGTAGTGCTGCTAGGAAATTTGGGATTTCCAGGCCCGCAGCGCAGCCGCTGCGGGCTTTTTCGTCGCTTCGCTGTTTTCTGGCAAGGTAATAATTCGTTGCAGCAGAAAGGAGGCCGATCCTATGGGCAGCTTGCTGTCCCGGGCATTTTCGCCGCTTCGCTGTGTCAGCCCAAACATTTCGCAGTAGAAGAAAGGAAAATGATCATGCCCACCGAACGATATTTCCAACCCGAAATAGAGACAGCCTCGCGCGATTGCCTGCACGCCGTGCAGAGCGGGCGGCTGGTCAAAATGGTACAGAATTGCTACGGCAACGTGCCGTTCTACAGGCAAAAATTCGATGAGCTCGGCCTTGCGCCGGGCGACATCCGCTCCATCGACGACCTGCAAAAGCTGCCCTTCACCAACAAGCAGGATCTGCGCGACACCTACCCCTACGGGCTGTTCGCCGTCCCGAAGGAGCGCCTGGCGCGCATCCAGGCGACCTCCGGCACCACGGGCAGGCAGACCATCGTGGGTTATACGCCCGGTGACGTGCAGCGCTGGTCGGAGGGCTCGGCGCGGGCTTTGGCTGCCGCCGGCTGCACCAAAGACGACTATGTCCACATCAGCTACGGCTACGGCCTGTTCACGGGCGGGCTGGGCCTGCACTACGGCGCGGAGCTGCTCGGCGCCACGGTGATCCCCATGTCCTCCGGCAACACCAAGCGCCAGGTGCAGATTCTCCAGGACCTTGGCTCGAACTTCCTCTGTTGCACCCCCAGCTACGCCACGCTGATCGGCGAAACCCTGGCCGAAATGGGCGTCGACCCGAAGGGCCTGCCCCTGCGCGGCGGCGTCTTCGGCGCGGAGCCCTGGACGGACGCCATGCGCAGTGAGATCGAACGCCTGCTGGATATCAAGGCTTACGATATCTACGGCACGGCGGAGGTCGCCGGGCCGGGCGTGAGCTACGAATGCGGCGCCCGGGAAGGCCTGCACATCTGCGAGGACTACTTCTACCCGGAGATTGTCGACCCGGACACCCTGCTCCCCCTGCCCGACGGCGAATACGGCGAGCTGGTGTTCACCTGCATCGGCAAGGAGGCCCTGCCCCTCCTGCGCTACCGCACAAGGGATATCACAGCCCTCGTGCGCGAGCAATGCTCGTGCGGCCGCACGCTGGTGCGTATGCGCAAACCCAAGGGCCGCTCCGACGACATGCTCATCATCCGCGGCGTGAACGTCTTCCCCTCCCAGGTGGAGCACGTGATCGTCGAGCAGGGCTTTACGCCCAACTACCTCATCGAGGTGGAGCGCAAGGGCAACATGGACACCATGACCGTGCTGGTGGAGCGCATGATCACGGACCTTCCGGGCGAGGTCGAATCCGCCGCCAAACGCCTGCAGGGCGCGATGCTGTCCACGCTGGGCATCTCGGTGGAGGTCAAACTCGTCGGCTCGAAGCACCTGCCGCGCAGCGAGGGCAAGGCCGTGCGGGTGGTTGACAAACGCGTATTATAAGAAAGGAGGCGGCTGCAATGACCATAGATCAGGTGTATTTTTACCTGGATAACAACCCCGGGGAGCTGGTGGAGGTCCTGCGCCTGTTCGCGCGGGAGGGGATCGACATGCGGGCCTACTCCGTGGCGGAAAACAACGAATACGGCGTGTTCCGCATGATCGTGCGCGACCCCGGCGCGGCCCTGGAGGCGCTGCGGCGCGGGGGCATCGACGCCGCGAAGAACCGCGTACTGGGCATCGTCGTGCCCGACGAGCCGGGCGGCACCGTGCGGGCCTTCGAGGCGCTCAGCCAGGCGGGCATCAACGTACGCTACAGCTACGCCTTCGCCATGGCGCGGCTGGGCAAGGCGTTTATCATCCTGCGCGTCAACGACAACGCCAAAGCCGCGGAGATCCTCGCCGCCGCGGGGGTGCAGCTGGTGGGGAACAGCGATATATTTTGACAGACGAAAAGCGAGGTAAAGCGAAAAACTTCAAAACTTCACATGGAATTCCCTGGAATTGGGTTCCCGAATATCACCATATCTGGTAGAATACGCTGGAAATTTCTGATATCGCACAAAATCTAGTGTTGTTTTCAAAATACTTCTAAGGATTTCCTCTTGACTACACTTCGGCGCAGGGCTTATAATGCGGTTATGGGGTTCGCCCTGGTGACGGAAGCCTTCGATGAGGGCGTGGGGCCGTCACGCCCATCGGCAAAGGACGTTAACAATATGCAAGAGGAGGAGAAAGGCATTGAACGAAAACATCAGGAGCTCCAGCGTGGAATTTCTATTCCGTGCGATCATGTCATTGGAAAGCTTGGAGGAATGCTACGATTTCTTTGAGGACCTGTGTACCGTGCAGGAGCTGAAGTCCATCTCGCAACGCATTGTCGTGGCGAAAATGCTCAGCGACAAAAAGGTGTACAGCGACATCGTCAAGGAGACCGGGGCTTCCACGGCGACCATCAGCCGGGTGAACCGCTCGCTGATCTATGGGAACGACAGCTTCCAGAAGGTCTTCACGCGCTTGCCCCGGCGCTGGGACCAGTCCGGCGAAACGGGAGAAGAGGAAGTGGCTGGCGAATGAACAATCACCCCAAAAAGCCCGCGGGCTTTTCGGGGATCCCGAAACACCAAGGCGGCTATGCTGCTTTGGCGCGCTGTTACGACATCTTCACAAAAAACATGGACTACAAAAAGCGCACGGAGTACCTCTGTGCGCTTCTTTCCCGTGCGGGCGCGAGCCCGGGCGATCTGGTGCTCGACCTCGCCTGCGGCACGGGCGCCTATACCTGCGCCCTGCTGCAGCGGGGTTTTGATGTCGTCGGCGTGGACGCCGGCCCGGAAATGCTGCAAATTGCCCTGGAAAAGGCGCAGGCCCTGGGGCTCGCCCCGCCCCTGCTGCTTTGCCAGCGCCTGGAGGCCCTGGACCTCTACGGCACGGCCCGCGCCGCCGTCTGCCTCACCGACAGCCTCAACCACCTGGCCGAGCCCGCGCTGGTCCGGCGTTTCTTCCAACGCCTCGCGCTCTTCCTGGAGCCCGGCGCGCCCTTCGTCTTCGACGTGAACACCCCCTACAAGCACGAGCATGTGCTGGCCCGCAACGCTTTCGTCTATGAGGACGAGGGCGTGTTCTGCGCGTGGCAAAATCATTGGCTGCCGGCGCGCCGCACCACGCAGATCGATCTTGATATCTTCACTGAAACCGGAAGCGGCGATTATGCTCGCACGCAGGAACATTTCGCCGAGCGCGCCTACGCCCCCGCGGAGCTCACCGCCTGGCTGGATAAAGCCGGCTTCACCGTGGAGCACATCTATGAGGAGCTGACCGAACGCCCGCCGCGCGAAACGGCGGAACGAATATTTTTTGTATGCAGAAAAACGTAGGGTACGGCCTCCGGACGTCCCTGGTCCAAAAAACAAACATACATACCACAAGGAGCCCATCATGCTCGATCTCATCCCTCTGTCCTCCCTCGAAAAAGTCTTTTCCGATGAAGCTCCCGGGGCCGCGCCCTTCTCCGGCTGCATGTTGCTGCGCGGCGAAGAGCTCTCCTTCCAGGTGGCTTTTCGCAGCGACGAGGACGCCGAAATCCTATGCGAAATCCAGGCCGAAAACGCGCGCTGCGAAAGCTTTTGGGCGGAGGAAATCCCCTCGGCCCTGCCCTGTTACCCCGACAGCGACGAGTTCTACCTGCGCAAAACCCCGGGATTGTACCCGGATTTATTGCGCCCCGTCACCGGCCCTCTGCCCGTGAAAACCGGGCAATGGCACAGCCTGTGGATCACCCTGCGATGCGGCGCCTCAACAGAAGTCACCGTGACCCTCAACGGCCAATCGATCACACTGCAATTCAAGCTGATCCCCCATGATTTGCCCGCGCAGACCCTGCTGTGCACCAACTGGTTCCACTGCGACTGCCTGGCCCAGGCCTACGGCGCTTCCGCCTTCGGCGAGGCGCACTGGGCCATCGTGGAGAATTACGTGCGCTGCGCGGTGGACCACGGGATCAACTTCCTGCTCACGCCGCTGTTCACCCCGCCCCTGGATACGGAAATCGGCGGCGAGCGCCTCACCACCCAGCTTGTGGGCGTAACAAAAGAAGGCGATGCCTATCACTTTGATTTCACGCGGCTCGCCCGCTGGTTCGCCATGTGCGGTCGCTGCGGCGTCAGGGCCTTCGAGCTTTCGCACCTGTTCACGCAGTGGGGCGCGCAGCACGCCCCGAAGATCGTGGACAGCACAGGCAAGCGCCTCTTTGGCTGGGAGACAGACGCGGACGGCCCGGAATACGTCGATTTCCTCACGCAGCTCGCGCAGGCGCTGGTACCCTTCCTGGAGCAGCAGGGCGTGAAGGACCGCTGCTATCTGCACGTCTCCGACGAGCCGGGCATGGACGACATCGGCTGCTATGCCCGCCGCGCGGCGCTGATCAAGGGCCTCTTCCCTGGCATGAAAGTCATCGACGCCCTGTCGAACCTCGAGTTCTACGAGCGGGGCCTGCTGGAGCGCCCCATCCCCGCCAACAACCACATCGAGCCCTTTATCGGCCGCGTGCCGGAGCTGTGGACCTACTACTGCTGCGGGCAGCACAAGGGCGGGGTCTCCAACCGATTTTTCGCCATGCCGGGCTGGCGCACCAGGGTGCTGGGCTTCCAGCTGTGGAAATTCAAATGCGCGGGCTTCCTGCAATGGGGCTTCAACTTCTGGAACAGCCGCAATTCCATCGAAAAAAACATCGACCCCTTCGCCGTCACCGATGGCGGCGCGGTCTGGCCCTCCGGCGACCCCTTCGTGGTCTACCCGGGCGAAGACGGCAAACCCCTCTGCTCCCTGCGGCTGAAAATCTTCCACGAGGCCCTGCAGGACCTGCGCGCCCTGCAAGCGCTCGAGAGCAAAATCGGCTACGACGCCGCCCTGTCCGTCCTAGAGCAGGGCCTGGCCGAGCCGATCACGTTTTCGGAATATCCCCGCAGCGCCGCATGGCTGCTGAAAGCAAGGGAGCGCATCAACGATACGCTTGCAAAATCCACTTGACGCACCCCGTCACCGGCGGCCTGTCCAGTATCATAAATTCCAGCCGTCGCCCGCTGAGGGCCTCGGCTTTTTGCTTGAGCCGCTCGACATACACCCCGCTGGGTAGCTTGGTATGGATCGACCCCGAAAGCACCACCTCCGCGCCCTCCTCTGGGAAGTCGAGGCTGCGCAGGTGCGCGGCGATGAGCTGCGCGCCGCGTTCGGCCATTTGATCTATGAGCCGCAGCACGGGCGGGTCGCCCCGGTTCGCGGCCTCGAAAAACAGATCTATGAAGGTCCTCGGCTCGAGCGTTTCCAGCAGCGCCAAAAGCCCTTCGGCATCGCTGATCCTGTACGTCCCGAAGATCAAGCCGGTGAGCGCCGTGGGTTCCAGCCCCAGCACAAGATCGTCATAGGCCAGCCTGAACGCCTGTTGCGCGATCCACTGGCCGTTGCCGATATCGCCCGAGAATTCGCCCAGGCCGCCCAGCTGCACCCGCCGGCCCTGCCTGTCGATGGCGTTGCAGCAGGTGCCCGTGCCCAGGTTCAGCCCGATGGCCGCGCCCGAGCGGCTGCCCGCCTTCACCACGATGAAGCCGTCGTTGAAGATCTCCAGGCGCTCCAGGCCGTACGCGCGCAGTCTCTCCATAAGGGCCTCGTATTGGAACGGGTGGTCCACCCCCGCCAGCCCCATCAGGGTGAAGTCGATCTCGTCCAGGCGCTTGCCGGCTTCGCGCAAAAGCCCCTGTACGCCCTCCCACAGCCGCGCCGCCGCCTCGTCGAAGGCGCCCTCGAGGTTTTCGTGGTTGGTGCCCGGGCCCTCCCGCAGGGCGAGCAGCTCCTCCCGCTCGCCGAACAGCGCGTAGGCCGTCTTGGTGCCCCCGCCGTCCACGCCGATGTAATATGGCATCAGGCTTCCTCCTCTTTCCCCCCGTTCGATATGGCGATAATCTCATCCAGATGCGCGATCATCAGCCGCTGCGCCTCCTCGCCGTAGAGCGTAGCGGTATAGCCGCCGAACTGCCCCTGCCGCGGCTCGTCGGTGATTCCCGCGGCGCGGCCCTTATCGGTGGGAACCTTACGGCGCTTGCCGTTGAACATATCCTCCCGCAGATAGCCCTGCGCCGTCAGCCAGCCTGTGAAGGCGGTCACCTTCAGCTTGCACATGGCCGCCTCGTCAATGAGCGCGTTGATATCCCCCATAAAGTGCGTGATCATCCTACCCTGCTCAATGGGAATCCGCCCACGCAGCTCCTCCGGCAATGCGAAAGGCAGCAGCGGGATTTTCGCGGCCTTCTTCTCCCGCGCGACCACCTGCCCCAGCACGTCCGCCACATAGAAAAAGCAGCGCGAGAGCCGCACCTGGTTCAGCGCGCTGTCGTCGGGCAGCTCCTTGCCCGATATCGGATCAATCCCGTTGGCCAACTGCTCGATGTAGAGCCTGGCCCGCTCCAGCTTTTCCAGTTCCGTCGGCATAAAAACACCCCCCATGCTTTGCATCCAGTATAGCATAGAAGCTAAAAAAATTCTACAATAATCTTGAAAAAATTGTCATAACCCAATCGCCCGCATCCCGTCCGCGATGCGTTTGAACACCGGCCCGCAGTCCCCCGCGCCGGAGGTCCCGTTTTCGCGCAGCACCGCCACGGCGTAGCGCGGCTCCTCCGCCGGGAAAAATCCCGTGAACCCCGTCTGCAACAGCTCCGTGCCGTCGCGGCCCAGACGCCCGCTCTGGGCCGTGGCGGTTTTGCCGCCCGCGCCGCCCGTCTCGGGCTTCGCGGCTGCCGCCGTGCCCTCCTCCACAGCGGCGACCATCATACGGCGCACCTGCCGCGCGATCTCCGGGGAGACCACCTCGCGCATCTCCCTGTCCTGCATGTAGGGCGCGGCCGCGCCGGTTTCGTCCACGGTGGCCAGTACAAGGGTGGGGGAGCGATACACCCCGCCGTTGGCCAGGCAGGCCGTCGCGGCGGCGATCTGCAGCGGCGTGCCCAGCAGCCTGCCCTGCCCGAAGGAGAAATTCGCCAGCTCCCCGGGCAGCGCCAGCTCCTCCTGGCCGGGCATGTTGCCCCGTGCGCCGTCCATCCCCGGGGCGAGCTCCATGCCCTCCCCGAAGCCGAACAGCCGCAGCAGGTCCAGCATGGGCTGCAATTGCAGTTCCCGGGCCAGTTGGATGAAGTACAGGTTGCACGACCGCGCGATGGCCTGTGACATATCCACCATGCCGTGCACGCCGCTGCAGTGATACACCTGCCCGCTCAAATCCAGCTCCCCCGCGCAGTAGAACCGCGTATCGGCGGGGAAGCGCTGATCCAGGGCCGCCGCCGCCACATAGCATTTAAAGCTCGATCCCATGGGGTAGGCCCCCAGCGCGCGGTTGAAGAA
>WQTL01000432.1 GCA_009786275.1 Bacillota bacterium
CAAGAGGTTCCGTGAACATGAAGATGCTGCAAGTGCCTTCACGGACGTATTCGCTGTCGACCTTTTCCGTACTGCCGGGCTTGATGGGCAAGGAGCGCACGCAATGACTACCGCAAACGCAGTGAATTTCAGCGATTACAAATTCAAATGGACCTTCCGCGACTATCAGCAAAACGCGCTGGATAACAGCGCGAAATACCTTGCGGATAAACGCCTGCATATCGTCGCGGCGCCGGGCAGCGGAAAGACCATCCTGGGCCTGGAGCTCATCCGGCGGCTGGACGCGCCCGCCCTGGTGCTGTCCCCCAGCGTCACAATCCGCCAACAGTGGGGCGAGCGCTTCGCCGAGGCATTTATGGCGGGCATCGATCAAATCGTGAAGGCCGAGTGCGAAAATCTGGGTGACGGCCTGCGCATGCTGATTCTCACTGATTTTATTAAGAAAGAGGCTCTGCCTGTCGTGGGCACGCAGACCGAATTGAACGTCATGGGCACCGTGCCAATCTTCGAGGCCGTGCGCCGCGCCGTTGGGGAGCAAGCCCGGATTGCCCTGCTTGCGGGCGCCCTTGTGATTGTGCCAAATGATATTATCAGCGATATCCAGGGGGATTTCAAGGCGAAGCCCCTGCCGGGCGCGCCCTATTCTGAATTGATTTTTTCCGGCTCCAACAAGAACAAGGTCGCGGCCCTGACGCAGGCCCTGGAGGCGGGCCTGCTCTTTTTGCTGGGCGAGCTCCGCGAGCTTGGCTTGGATGCGTTCTTCCATGGGGACACGACCTTTCTATAAAAATGGCTTGCAGATAATCGGGAAATGGCGTATAATTGATGTAACCGCACAGGAGAAAAGGAGAACAAATGGCCGCAAATGAAAACAAGAAAGCCTCCAACATTCGCCGGGAGCTTGCCAAAGCGGAATTGGACAAGATTATTTTCTTCCATTTCAAAACAGCGGAGTATAGCTGGGAACTGTTGAATGGCGGCATGTTCAATACAACTTATCTTGTTACGCTTGCGCAAAACAGGAATGTTGTGCTAAGGGTGGGGCCGATACGCCGGGAAATGCTATTGTCCTTTGAGGACAATCCGATGGAAGCTGGGCGGCATGTCTATAACCGCTGCCGGACGGCTGGCATACCCGTACCCGAGGTGCTGGCCTGCGACACAACGCGGGAGATGCTTGACTGCGACTACATGATTGCCGCGTATGTGCCCGGTGCACCATTGTCCGCTTTGGGACTAAACAACACGCAAAGGCAAGCTCTACACCGGGAAACAGGTGCTTACGCATGCAAAATGCATGAAATGACAAACGACCATTTCGGGCGGGTAGCGGATATTGTGCGAGGCGGAGGCTTTGCACGCTGGAGCGACTGCCTTCTGGCGGAGCTTGACGATTTAGTTCGAAAAGACAAGCGGACAAAGGTATTCCGAACGCGGCAGCTGCAGCTGGCCTGTTCCCTGTTCGCGCGGCATATAGCCTTGCTGGATGAAATCACCGTGCCGCGCTTGGTTCACTCTGACTTATGGGATGGGAATCTTTTAGCGGATAATGGGCATATCGTCGCGGTTCTTGATGGTGATCGAGCTATTTACGGCGATACCGCTTTTGAAATCGCAGGTGGCTGGCTGGATAGGGAGGCCTTTTTCGATGGATATGGCCTTGCCGAACCGCAAGACGAAGCGTCTAAAACGCGCCGGAAACTTTATGAATTGTTGTTCCGCCTGGAAGACGCTTATATTATGACGGTTGAGTACAACAAAAAGAAGCGCGGACAAGCCCATAAACGAAATGCATTGCGTATCATGCGGGAGTTGCGTAGGCAATCTTGAGCTTTTAATTCGTGCGATTATCTCCTTTCCAGCGCGTCCACCCGCACGAGCAATTCTTGCAGCCCCCGCCAGCAGAGGGAAGCCATTGCGTAAAGATTGACGCTGTTGCCGTCCTCGGCCAGGACGCAGGCGGGCGGCGGGTCGTAGCCCTCGCCGATCACGAAGCCCAGGCGTTCCGGCGATAGCTCCGGCGCGGGCGGCGCAGAAGCGTTTTTGCGTTCGACGGGTGGCACCGTGTAACGATACTTGTACAGCCGGGCGTTCTTTATAATAGCTGCTGCGGGTTTCCCTTTTACCCCCCGGGCTGCGCGTCCCCCTCCAGCGCCGCCTTAATTTGCTTTGCGGCAGCCCTGCGCTCCACCAGATCCGCCTCCACCTGCTTCGGGTCCTGGGGGTATTTGAACCACATCAGGGCCGCCAGGGCGATGGCTGCGCCAGCGATGATGCCGAAGTGCCGCAGCGGCCAGATGGTCTTCAAAAAGCGCTCCGGCTGCTCCTCCGCCGGGACGTCATAGCCCTTGTAGCCGGTCCACTGGATCACGGCGTTGCCGACGACGTTGCCGACGTTCCTTTGTATGAGCTTGTTGATCATGCCGTCCACCGCGGCGGTCATGCCCTCGCTGCGCTGGCCGGTCTTCCACTCCACGTAGTCGAGCATCTCGTAGTTCACCAGGTTGTGGGGCACGGGGGACCACATGTCGAACATCCCCCGCAGCGCCTCCAGGGTGAACTGCAAAATCAGGCGCGGCCAGGTCTTGTAGCCGGACAGGTACATCCCCGTGTGGGCGACGAGGATGATGAGCTGCTGCGTCCGCAAGAAATTCAGCTTGCTGCTGAATTTGTTCATCACCGCAACGGCCAGGGGCTGCACCAAAAAGGTGGGGCCGTTGAAGATGATGTTCTTCGCCCCCCAGATGAGCTCGCCGCCGATCTCCCGCCCCCGGAACTGGAGCGGCTTGATCAGGAAGCGGAACAGGAAAAAATAGTCCGAGCCGGGCAGGAACATGCGGATCAGGTTGACCACGGTCCACATCATGAACCAGCGGTTGTGCCGCACCACGGCAAAGCACTCCCAGAACGTGGGCGGGCGCTCGGCTTCCGCCTGGTCCGCGGCCTGTTCCTGCGCCTGGCTCTCCCCTCTGACCTTCACGGTGAAATCCACGCGCTGCTTGGCGAAGGAGGGCAGCCAGCGGCAGAAGATCGTCAGCGGCGCGAAGATCAGCGCGCCGTAGATCATGATCTGGTAGTCGCTCAGACCGATGAGCTCCTTCAGGCCCATCAATATCATGGGGATGCCGTTGAAAACGTCCGAGAGCTGGTTACCCACCGTCCGGCACAGCTGCACCACGCTGCGCTGCTTTGTGTGCGGCGTGATGCCCGCCCAGATCTTCGTGTCGCTCACGGCGTTGACGGTGCTCATGATCTCGGCGAAAAGGGAGATTGCCGTCCACTGAATGATGCGCTGCAGGGGCGTCATGCCGAAGTTGAAGCACTGCAGCAGAATGAACAGCGGGCTGAAGGTGGCGTTGAAGCGCATAATCCAGCGGTGCACGTTTTCGCCGAAGCGCCTGCGGTCCATGAAGCCGCCGATCAGGGGGTCGTTGAGGGCGTCCCAGGTCACCACCATCACGTCGTGCACGCTCTTCCAGTTCGGCGGGATTTTTCCCTCCCCCATGCCGAGGTACAGCCGGTCCTTGATCCCCGTGTAGCCGCCCATGAAGCCCTTCAGGGCCTCGGCCAGGAACTGGATGCCGCCCTCCCAGGGGCGGATGTCCTCCTCCGGCAGGCCCTCGCCCTTCCACCAGACGACGGGATGATGCACCGCCTGCCTGATCTGTGCCTTGACGCCCGCGCTGAGTATCGCCATAGCCGCTCCTCCTTCTGCTCGCCTTTTTCGCATTATATCACATACTTGTGCTCTTTACAACCATTTTTCATTGACATTGCCCGGACTTCTGTGCTAAAATACTGGCGTATCAATTGCGAGGGAGAAACCGGCGATGGAAAATTCCCAGGTGTTCTACCGCTCCCCCTGGCCCTCCGCCTGCGCGGACGTCATCCCCTTCTACGACGAGGGGGAATTCAAGCTGTTCTACCTGCGGGACCTGCGAAACGGCGAGCACGGCTGCCCCTGGCACCTGCTGACCACGCCCGACCTGGTGCGTTACACCGAGCACGGCGAGGTGCTGCCCCGGGGCAAGCCGGATGAGCAGGACCTGTGGGTGTTCACCGGCTGCTGCATCAAGCACGGCGGCGAATATTGCATCTTCTACACCGGGCACAACGGCTTTTTTCAGGATCTGGGCTGGACGGCACAGAAAATCCTGCTGGCCAAAAGCCGCGACCTGCTCCACTGGGAGAAGGTCAGGGAGTTCGCGCTGGAGCCCCCGCCCTGGCTGAGCAATTCCGATTTCCGCGACCCCTTTGTCTTCTATGACGAGGAAAAGGGGCGCTATGCCATGCTCGTCACCTCCCGCTTGGCGGAGGCTGAAACAAAGCTTCCCCCGCAATATCGGGGCGTGACGGCCGTCGCGTACTCCGACGATCTGCTGCGCTGGGACTTCGCCCGCGAGCCCTTCTACGCCCCGGCGGCCCATCACGCGCCGGAGTGCTCGGACCTGTTCAAGATGGGGGATTGGTGGTACCTGGTGTTCAGCGAGTACATCGACAAGATCAACACGACCTACCGAAGAGCCAAAAGCCTCGCGGGCCCCTGGACCGCGCCGAAGCACAACAGCTTTGACGGCCACGCGTTCTACGCCGCCAAAAGCGCCTTTGACGGCAGGCGCAGGGTCCTGTTCGGCTGGAACTGCACCAAGGTCAACGAGACGGACGCGAACCCCTGGGAGTGGGGCGGCCATATCATCGCGCACGAGCTTTGGCAGGATACGGACGGCGCCCTCTATGTCAAATGCCCTGACGAGCGGAAAGCCCATTTTTCGATTGCCCTGCCTTTTGAGCAGGCGTATCAGTTCGGCGCGGCCGATGGCGATGTTTTGGGCAATTCCTCCTGCCAGGGGGTCAAAATGTTCACGGGAATGCCCGAAACCTGCCGCCTGGATTTGCGCTTCACCACGACCGACGACGCGGGGGAATTCGGCGTCATCCTGCGGGAAAGCGAAAACATGGCGCAGTATTACGCCGTGAAGTTCGAGCCGAAACACAACCGCCTGGCCTTCGAACGGTGGCCCCGCAAGGAGAACACCGCGCACACGCTGATCGACGTGGAGCGCTGGTGCCCGCTGGAGCCGGGGATGGAAAACCATGTGTCTTTCTTTGTGCAGGGAAGCGTGCTGGAGGTCTATGTCAACGGCAGGGTGGCCATGAGTGCGCGGATGTTTGATTTCAAAGGCGGCGGTTTCGGGTTCTACGCGCGCTGGACCACGGTGAAATTCGGGCAGCCGGCGCTATATGGGAGCGACTAGCGGGGCAAGGTATACAAAGAGCATGCGGCGCTTTTGGTTGATGGAGGGCAAGCAGGTGATCCCGAGAGACATGGAAACAACCCCTGTACAAACCGACGTCCTGGTCATCGGCGCGGGGCTGGCGGGCATTTGCGCCGCGATACAGGCGGCGCGGCTGGGCCTGGACGTCATTCTCGCTGAAAAATCCCTGGTGCTGGGGGGCAACTCCGGCCCGGACGCGGGCGTGCATCCCTCGGGCGCGCACCGGTTCTCTTGCCGTGGACGACAGATTTTTCGACTGCGCGCGGTTTATCATCAGGCAGGACGATGCCTATGAAGCCAGGCCATGCTGCCCGGTGATGATAATCACGCCCGCCATCCCCCTGGGCGAGGCCGCGAATGTGATTGACGGCACCAGCCGCCGCTTCAGCTACAACCCTGTTCATATGTGGCGCGCGATTGCCCCGGCCTCCCTCACCCTGCGCTGGGACAGCCCTCAGGAGATTTCGATGGTCCAAATCACGTTCGATACGTTGCAGCGCACGTATCACGAAATGCCTCTTGACTGCGGAAAGCGTGTGGCTCCACAGTGCGTGCGAAATTATGACATTGAAGCGTTTGATGGAGACGAATGGCGGGCTGTGCTGTCTGAAAGAGATAACTATCACAGATTTCGGCGGCATGAGCTGGCAAAGCCGGTGTGTACAAACGCCCTGCGGCTGAACGTGCTGTCTACATGGGATGAAGCAAAGGCCGCCGGAATTTATGAGGTGAGGGTATATTGAATCATCAAAGTGTCTTTCTCTAGCCCCGTAATATATGAAGGAAAAGGAGAATTGCGCCCATGCGTAAAACCAAACTCACCGCCCTGGTGCTGGCGGCATGCCTGGCAATAGGCACGCTGCCAATCGCGGCCGCTGCGGATACCCTGGACGGCACACTCTATATTTTCGACCTCAAAACCTTTTTGGGCACCCTGCCGGATTCCGCCACGCAGTACGATTATTTCAAGCTCGCCACCGCCTTGCAAGGCCTGGTGAACCGCGAAAAGCCGCGGCTGTATTTCCTGTACGAGAGCACCTCCTTCAACGCGCAGCAGGGCTTCGACGTGGACGCGTTCTGGCTGGCGCAGCTCTCTGCGCAGGGGAAGTACCTCTCCGCCTGTACGATGGACCGAGACACCTATCCGCCGACGCCGGACGGCTTTTTCGCGCTGCTGGAAGATTTCTCTGTCTGCTGGGACGGCTTCGTGCTGTGGGATTCGGGCGTCCCGGCCACGGCGAACGCGGCCTCCACGGCGGCGGGCGTGCGGAATCTACTGCCCGTGCGTGGCTCCTCCGGCCTGTACGGCGCGCTGTTCCCGGCAAGATATGCCCTGACGGAGACCAAGCTGGATCTCGTCGGCAAATTCACGGGGCAGGGAACCATCTGGGAGACAGGTGAGCCCTCCACGGGTTCGGCGAAGAATGACACGTACCTGTGGGCCAAGGCGAAGTTTCTCGACACGGGCCTGACCAACCCCCTGCGCATGGCCTATTGCACGGACGCCTGGATCGCCGCGTCCGGCCCGATGTTCTGGACGACCCTGGCCAACGCAGACTTCCACATCGCGCGCAAGGCCTTCTTCTGGGACCTCTCGCCCGACGACAGGATCGCCCCCATCGACGACAGGGGCCAGCCCGTGGGCACGGACGTCGCTACGCTGAACAAGCTGCTCTACGCTCAGGCCAGGCAGTCGGGCTTCAACATCTTCAGCGTATCGGGCTTTGTACCGTGGAATTTCAAGTATACCTTCACCAGCGACCCGGCGGTCTCGAAAATGGGCGACGTCGAATCCGAATGGACCATGGTCAACCGGATCTCGTCCTACGGCGGCCAGACCGAGGCCGACGCCAACGCCGGCGTGGGCGACATCTCCAACTGTTCGGTATTCATGCACGTGCCGCTGAACGGGGAATTGAAGCAAAACAACGGCAAGGGCGCGGGCAGCACCCTGAACTTAAGCTGCTGGGATGCCTGCAAGCAGACGGTGCGGGAGTGGTTCCTTCAGTGCGGGTTTATCGCGGGCAGCAGCGTTTTGACCGCGATTTTCAAGTTTCTTCTGGGCCCCCTCAAGCCGTCCCGGCACTATATCAGCATCTATATGGGCGACTACGACTCGGCCTCGTGGACCTCCGGGATTCTCCCCATGCTGTGGGAGGGCAGCAAGGCCGACCGCGGCAAATATCCGCTGTGCTGGCCCATCGGCACGGGCCTGGCGGACCGGATCCCGCAGCTGTTCAACTATCTCTATGAGAACGCCACACCGGGCGATTACTTCGTGGCGGGCAACAACGGCGCCGCGTACCTCAACGCCACGATGTTCGAGGAGGGCCTGCGCCCGGCGGGTATGCCCGACTTGCTGCCCAAGTGGGAGGCGTATAATATCGCGCGCAACCGGCGCTTCGATATCCAGGTGCAGGGCTTCTATATCAACACAGATCAGGCCACCCGCAGCACGGACGACGTGCCCCGGCGCGTGATGGAGGCCTACAGCCGCATGACGCCCGTGGGCGTCAACGTGCAGGCGAAGAACGCCTTCCCCGGCGGAGTCGCGCGCATAACCAATTCCGCCACGGGGGCGGTGACGCCGTTTATCAACTACAGGGACATCGGCGGCGCGGACTCCACGCCCCAGCAGCTGGCCGACGCCATCTACGACGTGATCAACTGCAGCGGGGGCAGCCAGAGGGAGGTGCAGTTCCATATGCTGCGCTGCGTCCTGATTCCGCCGGGGGTGATCAACCAGGCGCTCGATCTGCTGGCGGCGGGGCAGCTTTCCGGGGGCAGGAATCCCAAAAAGCTGTGCTACGACGTGGTTGACCCGTATACGCTGTTCCGGCTGGCAGGGCAGAAATAGGGCCAAAACTCATAAAAGAGTTGCATCCGTTGGGCTTTGTGTTAGTATCCCGTAAATACTATTGCTTGCACAAAACAAGAAACTGTGGTATACTCAAAGAAAAAGGGGGTATACCGAAATGCCGAGGAAGAAGTA
>WQTL01000433.1 GCA_009786275.1 Bacillota bacterium
CGGCCCGAAGGGCCGGGGGGGAGCGTGAATCAAACCTTCTTCTTCTGCCTCTTTTCGTTGTGCGCCTGGACGGCGTTGCTGATCAGCAGGAGCACGAAAATCGCCAGGAATACCAGGCTGGAAAGGGCGTACATGTCGGGCTTTACACGTTTTTTCGTCATCGAATAAATATATAGCGGCAGGGTCTGGAAGCCGGGGCCGTTGGTGAAGTTGCTCACCACGAAGTCGTCCAGGGAGATGGTGAAGGCCATGAGGAAGGCAGAGAACACCCCTGTCGAAATCGCGGGCAGCACCACCATGAAGAAGGCCCGCAGGGGCGTCGCGCCCAGGTCCTGCGCGGCCTCGGCCAAGTGCGGGTCCGTCTGGCGCAGCTTCGGCAGCACGGAGAGGATCACGTAGGGCAGGCAGAAGGTCACGTGGGCGACGAGCAGCGAGCCGAAGCCCAGGGGGTCCGCGATGCGCAGCAGGCGCGCGCCGAATACGAACAGCAGCATCATCGAGATGCCCGTGACGATCTCGGGGTTCATCAGGGGCACGTTGGTGATGTTCAGCAGCAGGGCCTGCGCCCACTTGCGGCGCGTGCGGTCGATCCCCAGGGCCGCGGCGGTGCCGAGAATCACGGAGATGACAGCCGCCAGCAGCGCGAGGATCAGCGTGTTGGCCAGGGCCGCGCGGGCGGCGGGGTTGTCGGCGATCTCTTGATACCAGTAGAGGCTGAAGCCCCGGAACTGCGCGATGGAGTTGGAGGAATTGAAGGAGAACAGCACCATCACCAGCAGGGGGGCGTAGAGGAAGAAGAGGATCAGGCCGGCGTAGAATTTGGAAAAGAAGCCCGTCTTACGCAATGAAGGCGCCCTCCTCCCTGTCGGAAAAGCGCTTGAGGACCATCATGCAGATTAAAATGATCGCCATGAGGATCAGTGAAAGCGCCGCGCCCAGGTTGTAGTTGTAGGCCCCCAGGAATTGCAGCTCGATCAGGTCGCCGATGAGGGAGCCCTTGCCGCCCAGCTTCTGGCTGATGTAGAAGGTGCTCACCGAGGGGACGAAGACCATCGTCACGCCGCTGACCACCCCGGGGAGGCTCAAGGGGACGGTGATTTTCCGCAACACGTTGAGCTTGCTCGCGCCCAGGTCCTGCGCGGCCTCCACCAGGGAGGTATCCATGCGGGCCATGACGGTGTAGATGGGCAGGATCATGAAGGGCAGGTAGTTGTATACCATGCCGAGGATCACCGCGCCGGGGGTGTTGAGCAGCTTTAGGCTCGGCAGGCGCAGGGCCTCAAGAAGCGTATTGACCAGCCCGTGGGTCTCGAGGATCGTGCGCCAGGAGTAGGTGCAGATCAAAAAATTCATCCACATGGGCACCATGATGAGCATCATCAGCATGCGCTGCGTGCTCGCCTTCGTGTGGGCCATGAAGTGCGCCAGGGGGAAGGCCAGCACGAGGCAGATCGCCGTGGCGTAGAGGGCGTAACGCATGGAATCGCTGAATACACGCGAGAGCATGCGGCGGGACTCCTGCGTGGCGAACAGGCCCCGGAATACCGACAGGCTGAAGTGCCCCGCGGCGTCCGTGAAGGCGTAGAGCGCCACCAGGGCCAGGGGGGCCAGGATGAAGAGCAGGCTCCAAAGGAGGTAGGGCGCGTTGAGGGCGACGCCGGCGTTGGAGTGCTTGCGAGGGGGGGTGTGCGCCATGGGGGTACCTCCTTTCGGATTTTTGGGACGGCAATTTACCGTCCGAAGCAAATAAGCATATTGTTTTTATGCGGGCGGCTGTGGGCAGCCGCCCCTACAGCGGGGAGAGGCCGCACGAGGGGACGTCGCTCCGCGATGCCTTCCTCAGTCGCCCGAGGCGACAGCTCCTCCCACGCGGAGGAGCCTTGGGGATTAGGCGGAAGACGGGTGGGCGTTAACAGGCGGGCGGCAAGAATGCCGCCCCTACAGCGATTATTCATCCGCCTCGTCCTCCTCCGGGTTGGAAAGCTCCTCGAATTCCTCGGAGTAGCAGGAGTAGTCGCCGATGAGGTCGGAGTACTTCGACTTCTTCATCACGTGGATTTCGTCGGGGCGGATGGAGATGCCGATGGTATCGCCCACGCTGTGCGCCTGGGTGTTCTGTATCATCCACTTGAAATTCTGCACGTCCACGATGTATTCGTAGTACACGCCCTTGAAGGTGACGCCGGTGACGGTCCCCTGCAGCACGCCGCCCTCCGGCGGCACGATGTCCACGTCCTCCGGGCGGATGACCACGTCCACCTTTTCGTTTTGCTCGAAGCCCCTGTCCACGCAGGTAAAAGCCATGTTGGCGAACTTGACGCGTAAATCCTCGAGCATCACGCCGTCGAGGATGTTGCTTTCGCCGATGAAATCCGCCACGAAGGCGTTCTTCGGCTCGTCGTAGATATCTTTGGGCGCGCCGATCTGCTGGATGACGCCCTCGTCCATCACCACGATGGTGTCGCTTAAGGAAAGGGCCTCCTCCTGGTCGTGGGTGACATAGATGAAGGTGATGCCCAACTGCTGCTGTATGTTTTTCAGCTCCGTCTGCATGTCCTTGCGCAGTTTTAGATCTAAGGCCCCAAGCGGTTCGTCAAGAAGGAGCACCTGGGGCTTGACGGCCAGGGCCCGGGCGATGGCCACGCGCTGCTGCTGCCCCCCCGAAAGGGAGGACACCGTGCGCTTTTCAAAGCCCGTGAGGTTGACCATATTGAGCATCTCGGCCACGCGGGCATCGATTTCCGCCTTGGGGAGCTTGCGCAGCTTCAGCCCGAACGCCACGTTTTTCCAGACGTTCAGGTGGGGGAACAGCGCGTAGCGCTGAAAAATCGTGTTCAGTTGGCGCTTGTGCGGCGGCAGGCCGCGTACGTCCGCGCCGTCAAAAAGCACCTGCCCCTCGTCCGGCTCCAGGAAGCCCGCGATGATGCGCAGCGTGGTGGTTTTTCCGCAGCCGGAGGGGCCCAGCAGGGTGATGAACTCCCGGTTGCGGATGTATAGGTTCAGATTTTTCAGAACCGGTTCGCCGTCGTAGCCGGCGGTGATGTTTTTCAGATCGATGATGACGTCCTTGGCCAATTATCTACCCCCCATGCCCATGATGTATTTTGCATTATATCTCAGCTGGAACAAAAAGTCAAGGAAATTCATTGAAGCCCATCTCAAACAGCTCCCATGCCCGCTTGAACTCCCCTTGCAGCCACAGCCAGCCGAAGAGGGTTTCCAGGGCGGTGGCGAGGGAGTACTCCCCCCGGGTGAAGCCGCGCGGCACGTGGCCGGGTTTGGCGTTGCGGCCCCGGCGGAAAATTTCGGCCTCCTCCTCATCCAGGAGGGGGAGGATTTTTTGCGCCAGCTCGGCCTGGGCCCGGGCATTTACAAGCTTCGCGCTTTCTTTGTGCAGCTGGTGCTGGGGCCGGGCGGGCTGCTCCAGCAGGGACTCACGCACGAGGAGGTCGAACACGGTATCGCCCAGGAAGGCAAGGGCGAGAGGGGGGAGGGAGGTGGGGTTCATGATTTTGTTTGTGCGGAGACGCACTGCCGTGCGTCTCTGCATGTTTTCCTCCGCGGGATGTATTTTATCTCACATATTCAAACTCGAAATCGTAGATCGAGACCGTGTCGCCCTCCTGAACGCCCGCGTTTTCCAGGGCGGCGATAACGCCGCTTTTTTGCAGGGCCCGCTGGAAATATTGCAGGGACTCGTAGTCGTCCATGTTGCAGGCGCGCAGCACGCGCAGGAGCCACGGGGCCTCCACGAAGAAGATGCCGTCCTCCGCGCGCAGGGCGAAGCTTTCGCCCTCCTTGGGATCGTAATAATCCTCGGGCAGGGGTTCGGGCTCGTAGCGGCGGATGGGGGGGAGGCTCTGCAATTTATAAAAGACGGATTTCACAAGGGCGTCCGTGCCCTCGTGGATGGGGGCGCAGATCTCGAAGTATTCATAGCCCGCGCCGGTGAAATAATCGCGCAGGCGCTGTAATTGCTCGGGCGCGGCCAGGTCGATCTTGTTGGCGGCGACGATCTGGGGGCTTTCGGCCAGGCCGGGCATGTAGGAGGCCAATTCGCGGTTCAGCAGGGCGAAATCCTCCAGGGGGTCGCGGCCCTCGCTGCCGGCGGCGTCCAGGACGTGCACGAGCATGCGGCAGCGCTCCACGTGGCGCAGGAAGGCGTGGCCCAGGCCCACGCCCTCGCTGGCGCCCTCAATCAGGCCGGGAATATCCGCCATGACGAAGCTGCTGCCGAGCCCTAAGGATACCACGCCCAGCACCGGCGTAATCGTCGTGAAATGGTAGTCCGCCACGATGGGCTTGGCCTGGCTCACCGCGGCGATGAGGGAGCTCTTGCCCACGTTGGGGAAGCCCAGCAGGCCCACGTCCGCCAGGAGCTTGAGCTCAAGGGTGACGCCGAGGGACTCGCCGGGGGCGCCGGGCTTGGCGAAGCGCGGGGCCTGGCGCGTGGGGGAGGCGAAATGGACGTTCCCCCAGCCGCCGCGCCCCCCCTGCGCGACACGCACGGGCTCCCCGCCGGAGATATCGGCCAGGAGGCGGCCGGTTTCGGTGTCCTTCACCAAGGTACCCCGGGGGACAAGCACGGTGACGTCCTCCCCCTTTTTGCCGCTGCGCCGCCCGGTCTCGCCGTCGGCGCCCCGCCCGGCGGCGTATTTGCGCCGGTAGCGGAAATCGGCCAGGGTGGACAGCTTATCGTCGGCCTGTAAGTATACGCTGCCGCCGCGGCCGCCGTCGCCCCCGCTGGGGCCCCCGCTGGCCACGTATTTTTCCCGGTGGAAGGCCACGCAGCCATCCCCCCCCGCCCCGGCGGAGAGGTTTATGCGCGCGGTATCAATGAATGCCGGCATGGGGCCTCCTTTTCTAAAGCGAAAATCTGAAAAAGCCGAACATCCTGGCAAAGAACGCGGCGACGGCGTTCCACAGGCCGCCGTCGTTTTTCACGAACAGCTGCGACCAATAGAGCCTGCCGCCGCTTTCGTATACGGCCAGGCCGATTTTGTCGAAATCGTAGAGGATGTTTTTCTTATGCCCCGGGGAGGCCATCCAGTCGGCCACCACCTGCGCGGGCGTGGTCTGGCCGCCCGCCAGGTTCTCGCCGCAGGCCGTCCAGGGAATCAGGCGTTCGTCCAGCGCCGTGGAAAAATCCGTGCCGTCGGGGCGCTTGTGCTTCAGAGAGGAGTTCGCGGCGTACTCCTTGGCGCGCACCAGCGCGGCGGCGTTGAGGGACGCGCCGCCGGAGCGCAGCGCGGGCTTGCCGGCCTTGGCGCGCTCGGCGTTCACCAGGCGCAGCACCTCGGCGGTGAAGCCGGAGGTATTGACGGCGGCGCTGGCGGGCAGGGCATACGCGGTGCCCAGCAGGGCGAGGAAGGTGATGGCCAGGAAGATAGAAAGGATACGTTTGATGGGAAGCCCCCCTTTGCTGGACTATTTTTAAAGATGTGGTGTAATGATCTGTATTCATTGAAGCTGCGGGCGGCTGTGGGCAGCCGCCCCTACAGCGGGGAGAGGCCGCACGGGGACGCGTCGCTCCGCGATACATCCTCACCCGCCCGAGGCGGGAGCTCCTTCTACGAGAAGGAGCCTGGGGGATTGTGCGGAAGCTCGTGCGTAAACGCAATGCAGTGGTTCGCGTGCCGCTATTTCATCCAGATCCAGCCGAAGGCGAAGATACGCAGAAGCCATTGCAGCCAGGAGGGAAGGGTTTTCCACGCGGGCGGGGCGGACGCGCTGTCGCCGGCGCGGAGGAATATCTGCGACCAGTAGACGGTGCCGTTCTTCACATAGACGCCCACGCCCAGGATGTTCGCTTTGTGGCCGGATGCACGGATTCCATCCCCAGGCCGGGCAGGGCGTTGAGATCAAACCCGGCGGCATTGCCCGCGAGATATTCGTAATAGCCCTGGGCGCCCACCATGGCGGCGTTGTCGCCGCAATAGCGCAGGTCGGGGAGGTACAGATCCAGGCCCTGTTCCCGGCAGCGTTGGGAAATTTCGGCGCGCAGCACGCTGTTGGCGCACACGCCCCCGGCCAGGACGATCTTAGTATGCCCATATTCGCGAGCCGCGCGCAACGTGTTGGCGCAGAGATACTCTGCCACGGCGCGCTGGAAGGAGGCGGCGAAATCTTCAATGCTGAATGCTGAATGCTGAATGCTTAATTGATTAAGTTGGGTCAGTGCGGCTGTTTTGAGGCCGGAGAAGCTGAAGTCGTAAGGGTTGCCGGAAAGCTTCGGTTTTGGAAATTTGAATGCCTTCGGGTCGCCGGATTGGCCGAGCTGATCCAGGTGCGGGCCGCCGGGGTAGGGCAGGCCGAGCATGCGGGCGGTCTTGTCCAGGGCCTCGCCGGCGGCGTCGTCGCGGGTGCGGCCGAGGACGCGGAAGGCGGTGTAGTCGGTGACCTGCGCGATGTGCGTGTGCCCGCCGGAGACGACCAGCGCGAGGAAGGGCGGAACCAAATCCGGGTGGGTCAAGTAATTTGCCGCCACGTGGGAGCGCAGGTGGTGCACGGCGACGAGCGGCTTGCCCGCCGCGTAGGCCAGGCCCTTCGCGAAGTTGATCCCCACCAGCAGCGCGCCCACCAGGCCCGGCGCGTGGGTCACGGCGACGGCGTCGATATCTTGCAGGGCGAGGTTTGCCTGTTGGAGCGCCTCCTCGGTGACGCCGGAGATGGCCTCCACGTGCATGCGCGAGGCGATCTCGGGCACCACGCCGCCGTAAAGCTTGTGGGCCTCCACCTGGCTGGCCACGACGCTGGACAGCGCGGCGCGGCCATCAATGACGACGGCGGCGGCTGTTTCGTCGCAGGAGGATTCCAGGGCGAGGATGGTCATGGGCTTTCTCAATTCTTAATGCTTAATGCTTAATTATTTGTGCTCGCCGAGCGGGACTAGGTGACTTCCAGTGTCATCAGGATGGCGTCTTCCCTGGGGCTCTCATAAAAGTTTTTTCGCCTGCCCACGCGCTTGTAATTGCGGGATTCGTAGAGCGCCAGGGCGGGGGCGTTGCTTTCGCGGCACTCCAGGTGGATTTTTTCGCAGCCGCGCAGGATGGCGCAGGTTTCGGCACGGGCGAGCAGGGCGCTGGCGACGCCTTTTCGCCGGTGCTGCGGGAATACGGCAAGGTCGTCCGCGAAGGCCTCGCCCGCGATTTCGTCCACGCCGAGGAAGCCGGCAACTTCATGATTTAGTATGGCGGAATACATGTGGTTGTGATCCAGCTCGAGCTTTTCCCGCAGCTTGGCTTCGCTTGCCGGGGGGGAGAAGGCCAGGCGCTCGAGGGCGGCGAGGGCGGGGAGATGGGCGGCCTCGGCGGGGATTATGCTTGCCGGGCAGAGGATGTCGGGCAATAATGCCGAAAGGGCTTGGTCAATCTGACGGGCGCAGGCGCGGTAGGTCTCCAGATCGCCGCCGTAGGGGTCGGGGATGCCGCCGGCGAGGACGCGGATTTTCTCATGGGGAACGAAAGAAGCGATGTGCCGGGCATGCGATGCGCTCAGGCAGACGACGATATCGTTTTGCCCAAGCAATGTGGGGGCGGCCTGCCGGGCGAAATGGGAACTGAGGTCCGCGCCCAGCTCGGCGGCGGCGATGATGGCGTTTGGCTCGGCGGGAACGCCGGGCCAGGCGGACAGGCCCGCGCCGGCAACGGAGATATCCAACTCCCTGGCCGCGCAGCGCATGGCGAACAGCGCCGCCGCCATGGGGCTGCGGCAGGTGTTGCCCGTGCAGAGAAACAGGATGTCCAACGCCATATACCTCCATTTTTAGTATACCACGCATTTGTTGAAAAAGCAAGGGATTATGTGCTGCACGCGCAGAAAAGTGCGCGGAAACCGCCGCTTTATCGGGGGTGGTGAAGGGGGGATGCGCGATGGCGGGTTCGGACGGCAGGAAAAACGAGGCGCGGCTGCGGGAGGACGTCATCGACGGCTACCGCAGGCTGGCCTTCGGCTCAAACAGAGATACACTCAAGCTCATGTTCCGCGACGAGCCGCCCGGCCCGGAGACCCTGGGGCGCATGGACATCTACAATGTCAGCTCCATCAAGCGGGACAAAAGCGGTGCGCTGGAGATCAAGTTCTACGACCGCTGCGACGCCCTGGAGCACCTGGAGGCCTTTTGCGCGGCCACGGACAGCATGGAGGGCGTCAAGGCCTTTTATGACGCCATCGCGAGGAGCATAGAAGACTAGTACCCTGTAAAACCAAATCATTGAACAACTGGATAAAGCCTTTTGAGCTTGATACGAGCATCTTCGGCAGTAAACTGCCAATCGACACC
>WQTL01000434.1 GCA_009786275.1 Bacillota bacterium
CGCGATATCGCACAGCTTCCCGCCCTCACGCAACACTGTCCCGGCCCCCTGCGCTCGCGCGGGGGGCGCCTCCGCAGAGGCGGGGGGTGCTGTATCCAATCCCGCCACCAAAAACGGCGCGGGGTTGGTCGTGTGCGCGGTAAACGGCTCGCCGTCCGCCTCAAACATGTGGTCGGCGTTGCCATGGTCGGCGGTGAGCAGCATCACGCCGCCCTTGGCCCGCACCGCGTCCCAGACCCTGCCCACGCAGGCGTCCACGGCCTCCACGGCTTTGACCGCCGCGCCGAACACGCCCGTATGCCCCACCATGTCGCAGTTGGCGAAGTTGACGATAATCACGTCGTAGATATCCCGCCCAAGCACTTCCTCGATTTTCTCCGTCACCAGGTAGGCGCTCATCTCGGGCTGCAAGTCGTAGGTCGGCACATTGGGGGATTCGATCAAAATCCTGTCCTCGCCGGGGTAGACGGTCTCCCGCCCGCCGTTGAGGAAGAACGTGACGTGCGCATATTTCGTGAACTCCGCGATGCGCAGCTGCTTCAGTCCCGCCTCGCTGAGCACCTGCCCCAGCGGGCATTCCAAAGACTGCGGCGGATAGGCCACCAGCACGCCGGGCATCGTGGCGTCGTACTGCGTCATGCACACGAAGGTCAGGTCAAGCCTGCGCTCCCGCGCAAAGCCGTCGAACTCCGGGTCCACAAACGCGCGCGTAATCTCCCTGGCCCTGTCCGGCCTGAAGTTGAAGAAGATCACGCTGTCGCCGTCCTTCACAGGCTCGGCCGCTTCCGACACCCCCGGCAGCACGAACTCGTCCGTCACGCCATTGCCGTAGCTCGCCTGCATGTAGTCCCGCCCGCAGGAGAACCTCTCCCCCTCGCCGTACACCATGGCATTGTAGAATTTCTCCACCCGGTCGTATTTCTTCTCCCGGTCCATGCCGTAATATCGCCCGGCGATGGTCGCGATACTCCCCGCGCCCAGCTCCTTTGTCTTGAGGAACAGCTCCCGCACATAGTCTATCCCCGAGGCGGGCGGCACATCCCTTCCGTCCATCAGGCAGTGGATGAACACCCTCTCGAGGCCCTGCCGCTTCGCCAGCTCCAGCAGGGCGTAGAGGTGCGTATTATGGCTGTGCACCCCCCCGTCGGAGAGCAGCCCCAGCAGGTGCAGCGCGCCGCCGTTTTTCTTCGCGTTGGCGATGGCCGCCAGGAACGCCGCGTTCCCGTAAAAATCCCCGTCCGCGATGGACTTGTGTATGCGCGTGAGCTCCTGGTAGACCACGCGCCCCGCGCCGATATTGGTGTGGCCCACCTCGCTGTTGCCCATCTGGCCCGGGGGCAGCCCCACGTCGAGGCCCGAGGCCCCGATGGCCGTGTGCGGATAAGTTGAGAAAAGCTCGTCCAGCCTGGGTGTACGCGCGGTCGTGATGGCATTGGCCTTGTCCGCGGGCGCAATCCCGAAGCCGTCCATGATGCAAAGGCAAACCGGGTGTTTCATCAAAAGTACCTCGTCGCATAATATCAGATACTATATTATACCGTATCCTGCCGGTAAAGTCAATAAAAACATAAAGGCCGGGGCAAAGCTGCACCCGGCCCAAAAAGAGCGGCCTCCGTCATCGCGCGATGACCGGTTCAAGCATTTCCCAGGCTTGTTCGGGGGTCACAAAATAGGAGCAAATCTCAACAACGGCATCGTCGATGAAAACGCCGAAACCTTGTACGTTGCCTTCATGAACTCTTGTCATAACAGTATCAAGCGACATATCCTCCGCACGGAATATGGGGAACTGGAAAACTTGCCAAAATTCATCCGGCACAGTGAACGCCCATCCCGGCGCCGGGTAAAGCGATACATCATACTTTTCACGTTCCTCCAAAGAAACCAGATTTGCGAAATGATATTCCGTGGGTTCGAGGATTGTCCATACACCAATATTTATTCCATTTGGCTTTCCATAAATGCTAAGCGAATTTCGTGTTTGGCTTATGAAACGCCATGCGTAGTCAACCGCCAGGCCTTCAGGAAAGCTTTTTGGAATATACGCGCCGAAGTCGGGGTCGGCATAGGCCTGTTCAAGGCTCAAGCGTTCATCGCGCAGCTCGGGCACTTCGGGGTTATCGAGTACACTCAGGTCCGCCGTCATCCCGTCCCTCACGCTTGTCAGGATGATCTCGTTCACAAGCATTTCGAGGCATTCATTATATTCGATTGAACTCGGATCGTCGTACAACGTTATGTTGTATATGATGCCATTCAAAGGAAACGTCGCCGTAAATTTATACAGCTCAATCCTGTTATTCGTGTCATACTCGTAAGTGCCCCCAGAGGTAGCGTCGTCGACGCATTCCGCGACGACAGGGATGCCGTGCACATCGGAGATGGTAAAACCCTTCGCCTCCCAATAAAGCGTATCAAATAGCGACCGTTGATATCTTTCGGTGCTGCGAACCGCATCCTTGGCAAGCGTGATGTTCGTTCTGAAGTTGGGTTTATCCGGCCGCTCAATTTCCACCTGCACCTTATTTAGCCAGCTGTCTGTTTCATAGCTTGCGGTCGCTGTTTTAATCGCGGCAAACCCCTCGAATCCTGGCAGCACCGCGGCGATTTGCTCGCCGGTTAAGTTATGCCGGAACATGAGCGGCTCCGTATAGCAGACAGTGAAACGAGGCCCTTCGTCAACATTGAGGACAAGCGGACGGTACTCGAACTTGCCGCCGGCGCCGGAGGCCGGAAACACGCACAGCATCAGCACGATTGCCGCGCATGCCGCGATTCTCTGTTTACTCACGCGAAGCCCTCCTATACAAATGGGCTTCTTCAACCGTACGGCCGAGGAAGCCCCCTGGTCGGGACGACAGGATTTGAACCTGCGGCATCTTGCTCCCAAAGCAAGCGCGATACCAAGCTTCGCCACGTCCCGATACATACAATCCTATTATAGCATCGCGCGGGCGGAAAGTCAACGTAAATTTGGGGCTTTTCAAGCGGCGGGCGCTGTGGTATAATATTGTATAGCAACAAGACACCAGAACAAACTTTTGTTGGAAATACAACAAAATGTTTCACGTGAAACAATCTGTTGTAAATACAACATAATGAACAAACCGTGAACAAAGGAGCCCTATTGGACAACAACCCGACTGTAGGGGCGGCATTCTTGCCGCCCGAAATAGACAATCATTACGACGTCGCCGTTGTCGGCGCGGGCCACGCGGGCATAGAGGCCGCCCTGGCCGCGGCGCGCCTCGGCTGCCGCACCGCCGTGTTTAGCGTGAGCCTGGACTGGGTGGGCAACATGCCCTGCAACCCCTCCATCGGCGGGAGCAGCAAGGGGCAGATCGTCCGGGAGCTCAGCGCCCTGGGCGGCGAGATGCCCCGCGCCGCCGACGCCTGCGCGCTCCAGTGCCGCATGCTGAACCTGGGCAAGGGCCCCGCCGTGCACGCCCCGCGCGCGCAGATCGACCGCCGCGCCTACGCGGGCACTATGAAGGCCGCTTTGGAGGCCCAGGAAAATCTTGACCTGAAGCAGGCGGAAATTATTGGCATAGAACCTGTAGGGGCGGCATTCTTGCCGCCCGCAACCAATACGAATACACAATGGGTCATCACCACCCGCACCAACACACTCTATCACACAAAAACCCTCATCCTCGCCACCGGGACTTTTCTGCGCGGGCGAATTCACCTCGGCGAGCTGAACTACGAGGGCGGCCCCGACGGCATGCCCCCGGCAGCGGCTTTGGGCGATTCCCTGCGCGCCCTTGGGCTGCCCATGCAGCGCTTCAAGACGGGCACGCCCCCCCGCGTGCACCTGCGCAGCGTGAACCTGACGAAGACCGAGCCCCAGCCCGGCGACCCCGAGGCCGTGCCCTTCTCCTTCGCCCCCGGCATCGAACCCCTGCAAAAGAAAATCTGCTATCTCACCTACACAAATGAAAAGACAAAAGAGGTCATCCTGGCCAACCTGCACCGCTCGCCGCTCTACGGCGGGGCGATTGAAGGCGTCGGCGCGCGCTACTGCCCCAGTATCGAGGACAAGATCGTGCGCTTCCCGGATAAGCGGCGCCACCCGGTGTTCATCGAGCCCTGCGGCGAAAACACCCGGGAGATGTACCTGCAAGGCCTGTCCTCCTCCCTGCCCGAGGATGTGCAGCGGCAAATTCTGCGCACCATCCCCGGCCTGGAGCGCGCCGAGATCATGCGCCCCGCCTACGCCATCGAGTATGACTGCGCCGACCCCCTCTGCCTGCGCCCCACCCTGGAGTGCAAGGATTTCCCGGGGCTCTACGGCGCGGGTCAATTCAACGGCTCCAGCGGCTACGAGGAGGCCGCCGCCCAGGGTTTTTGCGCCGGTGTGAACGCCGCGCATAAGATATTGGGCAGAGAGCCCTTTGTCCTGCGCCGCGGCGAGGCCTACATCGGCACGCTGATTGACGACCTGGTCACCAAGGGCTGCAACGAGCCATATAGAATGATGACCTCCCGCGCGGAGTACCGCCTGCTCCTGCGCCACGACACCGCCGACCGGCGGCTCATGCCCTACGGCTACAAGCTGGGCCTGATCTCCGAGGAAACCTGGCGGGCCTTCCTTTTAAAACAGGAGCAAATCTCTGCCGAAAAACAGCGCGCCCTGTGTACCTCCATCCATTGGCAGGGGAAGACCGCCGCCTTGGCTGAGCTGCTGCGCCGCCCCGAGCTGGGCTACGCCGCCCTCGCCCCCTTCGACCCGACCCGGCCCGCGCTGCCGCCCGAAGTCGTCACGAACGTGGAGACCGACATCAAGTACGAGGGCTATCTCGCCCGGCAGGAGGCACAGGTGCGCGAGATGTCCCGCCTGGAGGACGTGCCGCTCCCGCCGGGGGTGGACTACGCGGCCGTCCCCTCCCTGCGCATCGAGGCCCGGGAGAAGCTGTTGCGGGTGCAGCCGGAGACCCTTGGCCAGGCGGCACGCATCTCCGGGGTGAACCCCGCGGATGTGACGGTGCTGATGATGTGGGTGAAGGGGCGGTAAAAGTTTTCATTTGTGTTGCATTTGCGGCCAAAACGGTGTATAATAAGGGCGAGGTGATAAAAAATGGCCAAAACAGCAAGCTTGAACATCCGTATCGACCCCAACACCAAACTGGGCGCGGAGGCCCTCTTTTCGCAGTTCGGCATCACGGTGGCGGACGCTGTCAGCATCTTTTTGCACAAGGCGCTGATGGAGGGCGGGCTGCCCTTTGAGATGAAGCAGCCGCGTCCAAACGCGGAAACCCTCGAGGCCCTTGAAGAAGTGCGGCGCATGAAGGCGAACCCCGCCGCCTACAAGGGCTACACCGATGTTGACGCGATGATGGGGGAACTGTTGCAGTGAAGTACACCGTTAAACCGACCGCGAAGTTTCAGAAGGACCTCAAGCGCATACAAAAGCGCGGCCTGGATGTGGACTTGTTGACGGCGGTTATCAAAATCCTGGCCGGCGGTGACGCGCTCCCCGCGAAATATCAGGATCACCCTCTCACGGGCAGCTTCATCGGCTGCCGGGAATGCCATATCCAACCGGACTGGCTGCTGGTTTACGAGATTGCCGAAGGCGATTTGATTCTTTACCTTATGCGGACAGGCACCCACGCGGACTTATTTTGATGATTTCTCGCACCCAAAGGAGCGCTTATGAACCCCCTTCCCTCCCCCCTCTTCCCCCTTTACCTGCAAATCCTCCTGCGGGAAAACGCGAAGCACAACCTCACCGCCATCACCGGCCCGGAGGAAATCCGGCAGAAGCATTTCGCGGACAGCCTTGCCCTGCTGGACGACGACCCCTGTATCCTCCCTCCTCATGCCTCCCTCCTGGACGTGGGTTCGGGCGGGGGGTTCCCGGGCGTGCCGCTGAAGCTCGCGCGGCCGGATATCGCTCTGACGCTGCTGGAGGCCACGGGCAAGAAGGCCGGGTTCCTGCGCGCGCTGGCGGAGGAGCTGGGCATAGAGGCGGCGGTTCTCCATGCCCGGGCGGAGATTTGCGCGCACGAACCTGCGCACCGGGAGCAATACGACGTTGTAACGGCGCGGGCCGTGGCGGCGCTGCCCATGCTGTGCGAGCTCTGCCTGCCCTTTGTGAAGCCGGGCGGGGTGTTCGCGGCCTACAAGGGCCCGCGCGAAAATGCGGAGGAGGAATTGCGCGCGGCGGCCAACGCGATCCGGATATTGGGCGCGAGGGTGGAGCGGGTGCACGGCGAATCCACGGCATACGGCGGGCGCACGAGAATTGTGCTCAGAAAGATATCGCAAACACCGGCAAAATACCCGCGCAACCACGGCGCTATGACAAAAAAACCGCTGTAAAAAGCAAATACATGCCGAAACTTGCGATGGGAAATCCTGGACATTCCCCTGCTTTGGTGGTATAATGCAATCAAAGCAAGGGAATGTGTTGTTTTGGTTCACGCAGCAAAAACGGAGGCCTGCGAAATGCGAGGACAAGCCAAACGGAAAAAGGCCGGCGTCGTGCTGATGCTGTCGGCGGACGAAATTCTGCCGAACCCCAGCCAGCCGCGGCGGCAGTTCGACGCCCGGGAGCTGCAGGGCCTGTCGGAGAGCATACGCGAAAACGGGATCCTGCAGCCCCTGACCGTGCGCAGGGCGCAGGGCGGCTGCTACGAGCTCATCGCCGGGGAGCGCAGGCTCCGCGCGGCGCAGATGGCCGGGCTGGAACGTATCCCCTGCCTGCTCACGGAGGTGAGCGACGAGCGCTCGGCGGTGCTTGCCCTGGTGGAAAATTTGCAGCGGCAGGACCTGGGCTTCTTCGAGGAGGCGGAGGGCATCGCCCGGCTGATGAAGACCTGCGGGCTCCCCCAGGAGCAGATGGCCAGGACCCTGGGCCTCGCGCCCAGCACGCTCTCGAACAAGCTGCGGCTGCTCAAGCTCCCGCCGGATTTACGCGCGCAGATCGACGGGGCAGGGCTCACCGAGCGCCACGCCCGCGCCCTGCTGCGCCTGGACGACGAGCAGCAGCGCCGGCAAGTGCTCGCCACCGTGGTCGCGAAGCGCCTGAAGGTGCAGGAGACCGACAAGCTCATCGACTCCCTGCTCACCGCCGCGCCGAAACCCAGGCGGCCCGCCGTCACCTTGGTGCGGGACGTGCGGCTGTTCGTCAACACCATCCACCACGCGGTGGACGCCATGCGCCGCTGCGGCATCCCCGCCCTGAGCGACATGGCCGAAAGCGGGGAGTACCTGGTGTATACCGTGAGGATACCGAAGGGCAGCGCTACGGCGCAGCGGGAACGGCGCAGGGCGAGTTAGCCCCCCTCTGGCCTGCGGGCCATCTCCCCCAAGGGGGCGACAGCCGAACAAACTTTTGTTGGAAATACAACAAAATGTTTCACGTGAAACAATCTGTTGGAAATACAACATAATGAACAAACCGTGAACAGGCGCGGGCGGCCGCGTCGGGAAGCCGGGGACGCCGTCCCCTACAACATTGCTATCATCTTTCTCTTTCACACCCCCACATCATCCGGCGGACGGGCGGGCGAGTAACATCGCCTGCCCGTTTGCCGGTGTTTGGACAAAATGATTGCGGGCGGCATTCTTGCCGCCCGCCTTGAATAAAAACAAAGAAAGTTAACAGCAAACCCCTTGCGCTTTCCGCCAAACAATGCTATAATGAAAATTGGACGGGCATTTTTTTGCCGGAAAGGAATTGAAGATATGGGGAAGGTTATCGCGATTGTCAATCAGAAAGGCGGCGTGGGAAAGACAACCACCGCCGTCAACATGGCCGCGGCCATCGGCGCGCAGGGCTTTAAGGTGCTGCTGGCGGACGTGGACCCGCAGGGGAACGCCACCACCGGGCTGGGCATCAACAAGAAGAAACTAACGTGCTCCAGCTACGAGGTGATGATTGGCGGGCGCAAGGCCGGCGAGGCGGTGCTGGCCACGCAGTTCGCCAATGTGTGGCTGCTGCCAAGCAGCATGAACCTCGCGGGGGCTGAGCTGGAGCTGGTGGAGCTCCCGCAGCGCGAAAGCAAGCTGAAAGCGGCCCTGGCCATGATACGCGACGACTACGACTTCATCTTCATGGACTGCCCCCCGGCGCTGGGGCTGATCACCATCAACGCCCTGTGCGCCAGCGACACCGTGATGGTGCCCATCCAGTGCGAGTACTTCGCCCTGGAGGGGCTGTCGCAGCTCATGAGCACGGTGCGGCAGGTCAAGCGCCTGTGGAACCCCCTCATCGACGTGGAGGGCGTGGTGCTCACCATGTACGACGGGCGGCTGAACCTCACCCAGGCCGTGGTGGACGAGGT
>WQTL01000435.1 GCA_009786275.1 Bacillota bacterium
CTTCGCTCGCGAGGGGGGTGGCCGAAGGCCGGGGGGAGCTCAAAAATATTCCCCGCATCGCCGTCATCGGTTCCCCCGGCTCCGGTAAAAGTACACTTGCGCGGCAAATCGCCGCGCGCACCGGCCACCCGCTTATCCACCTGGACTACCATTTCTGGCAGCCCGGCTGGGTGATGCTGCCCAAGGATGAGCGCCGCGCCATGCAGGAGCAATGGGTGCAGGGCGAGCGGTGGATCATCGACGGCAACTACAACGGCACACTGGAGCTGCGCTTTGCCGCGGCGGACCTGGTCATCTGCCTGGACCTGCCGCCCTTGCTCTGCCTGTGGCGCGTGTTTCGCCGCCACGGCAAGCAGCGCCCGGACATGCGGGTGGTGGAGGGTGGCAGATTCACGCGCGACGCTCTGGAATTCTTCTGGTTCATCCTGCGGTTCCGCAGAGACAGCCTGCCGAAAATCCTCGCCCTGCACAAGAAATATCCCAACGTGGCCTTCCTGCGTGTGCGATCCGCCAAAGAGGCAAAAAACATTGCAAACCGGGGAAGCATATGATATAATGCGTGTATGAACCACCCGTTTAGGCCTAATCCCCAAGGCTCCTCCGCGTGGGAGGAGCTGTCACGCTTGGCGTGACTGAGGAAGGCATCGCGGAGCGACTGATCGTTTTGCGACGATCTTCGCCGCGCAGTATTTTTAGACGGAGGCGCTAATAAATGTATCGCTTGGGCGTGATTGAAGAAAGCCTGGAAACACCTGATACTTTAGAACGATTGCGGCCCCTCTATTTCAGTCAAAGGCTTGAGGAAGTCCCGGATGATCCCTCGCCCATCTGGCATACAAACGAATATCACGTGCCGGACGGCCAACTCGTTGATTTGCTGCCTGTTTTGGAGCGGCAAGTAAAGCCAACGTGGTACATCCACGCTTTTAACGACGAAGAACTTATCGTCATTTTACGGGGAAAATCTTTTTGCATTTCCCTTCAAAGGGACGACACGTGGGACGCCATGATCGCCTATGGGCAGTCCGTCCAAGTGGAAACGCGATATCTCGAAAACATTCAATTGACTGTATAGGTTTACGTCAAATCCACCAGAAAGGACCTAACATATGTCCGGCCATTCCAAATGGAGCACCATCAAGCGCAAAAAAGAGAAGACCGACGCGCAGCGCGGCAAGATTTTCACCAAGATCGGCCGCGAGATCAGCGTAGCCGTGCGCGAGGGCGGGCCCGACCCGTCCTCGAACTCCAAGCTCAAGGACATCATCGCCAAGGCCAAGGCCAACAACGTGCCCAACGACAACATCGAGCGCATCATCAAAAAGGCGGCGGGCGACGGCAGCGGCGCGAGCTACGAGGAGATTGTCTACGAGGGCTACGGCCCCTCGGGCGTGGCGGTGATCGTGGAGACCCTCACCGATAATCGAAATCGAACGGCGGGGGAAATGCGCCACTACTTCGACAAATACGGCGGCAACCTGGGCCAGAGCGGCAGCGTGGGCTTCCTGTTCAGCCGGCAGGGGATGCTGATCGTGGAGGCGGAGGGCGTCGACGAGGACAGCCTCATGGAGGCCGCCCTGGACGCCGGCGCGGTGGATTTCCTTGCCGAGGACGGCGCCTTCGAGATACGCACCGAGCCCAACGACCTGGGTTCCGTCCGCGATGCCCTGGAGGCCCGGGGCTACGGCTTCGTCTCCGCCGGGGTGGAGTACATCCCCAACACGTACATCGAGCTGACCGATGAGGCCGATATCAAGAACATGGCCCGCCTGCTGGAGATGCTCGACGACAACGACGACGTGCAGGAGGCCTGGCACAACTGGGAGAACGAGGAGTAACGGCAGGCATGGACTATGCGATTTTATGCAATCCGGGCCACAACAGGGTCTATTTTGAGACGTCCCTGCGGCTTTCGGTTTCGGAATTCGCGATTGCCGCGCAGGCGCTTTCCGCGCGGTGCGGCGATGTGCGGCGCCAAAACCTCTGCGGGATCGATTACCTGACGTTTCAGACGCAGGACGAACTGTCGCGGGCCGATATCATGCTGCTGTCGTCGCTGTCATTTACCTACGCCCTGTTTCAACTGGAGAGCATGCACACCTGTCTGAAGCCGGTCGAACTGCAAAAAGAGAATTTTGTGGACGAAAGCATGAGCGCGATCCTGAAGTACACGGGCAAGACCAACGAACTGTTCACGAGGATGATGATCAATATCGCCCTGTGCTCCCAGGGCAGCCGGGAGGGGATACGGCTGCTTGACCCCATCGCCGGCAAGGGCACGACCCTCTATGAGGGATACGCATGGGGATTCGACGTATACGGCATTGAGATAGGCGAAAGCGTGGTAAACGAATCCGCCCATTTTACGAAGAAATTCCTGGAGACGGCAAGGTACAAATTCGACTATGCGCCCATGAAGATTTCCGGCCCGAACAAATCCTTTTCGGCGTTGCGGCATACGTTTCACGCCGCAAGGACGAAGGAGGAGTTCAAGGGCAAACGAACAAAAACAATGGAGTTCATTGCCGGCAACGCGCTGTACGCAAACAAATTCTATCCGAAAAATTTTTTCGATATCCTTGTCGGGGACCTGCCCTACGGGGTGCAGCACGGCAATGTCACAAGGGAAGGCCAATCCTCCCTGACGCGCAACCCGGCCGAGCTGCTGCGCGCCTGCCTCCCCGCGTGGCGGGATGTGCTGAAGCCCGGCGGCGCGGCCGTCCTGGCATGGAACAGCCACGTTCTGCCCCGGGAACAGATGGAGCGGATTTTTATGGAGAACGGGTTCCTTGTAAAAAAAGAAGCTGCTTACCTGCAATTTGAGCACAGGGTTGACCAATCCATATTGCGGGATATCGTCGCCGCGCAAAAGGAGGAATAGCCATGCCGGAACGACTGCGTCACCATTTCGAACCCCGCTTCGGCTGGATGAACGACCCCAACGGCCTGTGCTTCTACGAGGATCAAGTTCACGCGTTCTTCCAGCAAAACCCCTACGGCCCCATCTGGGGCGCGATGTACTGGGGCCACGCGGTCAGCGACGACCTTCTGCACTGGGAGGAGCAGCCCCTTGCCCTCGTGCCCGACCAGTGGTACGAGAACCGCGGCGGCTGCTGGTCCGGCAGCGCCGTCGTACACGGGGACGAGCTGTACCTCTTCTACACCGGCGTTTCGGACGACCTGGGCCAGACGGTGTGCGTGGCCCGCAGCGGCGACGGGCGGTATTTCCAAAAGCACAGGGACAACCCTGTCATCCGGCGTTCCCCCGACGGCAGCGCCGATTTCCGCGACCCGAAGGTGACGAAAATCGGCGATACGTACTATATGGTGGTGGGCTCCGGCAGCGGCGGCGTGGGCCGCGTGCAGCTCTACCGCTCGGAAAAACTGCTGGATTGGCGCTACGCCGGCGTGCTGCTGGAGGGCGAGCAATACGGCAGGGTGATCGAATGCCCGGATTTCTTCCCCCTGGGCGACGGCTTCGTGCTCATGTTCTCGCAGATGGACCGGCCCGCCAACTTGCGCAGCACTATGTTCGTCCACGGCGATTTTGACGGCGCAGCCTTCACGCCAAGAGGGGAGTACACCCCGGCCATCGGCCCGCATTTTTACGCGCCGCAGTCCTTCCAGGACGACAAAGGCCGCCGCGTCGTCATCGGCTGGCTCTACTCCTGGTCCAAGCCCCTGGACGAAGGCGCCGACTACGCGGGCGCACTCAGCATCCCCCTGGAGCTCAAATGGGCGCAAGGGCGGCTCACCCTGTTCCCCGTGGAGGAGGCCCGCCATCTCCTGTGCTCCGATGACCCCCTCGTGGCCACCGGCCCCGGTTTCGTCGAAATCGCCTCGGACTACGAGCAGCCCCTTCGCTGGCAGGGCCCCCTGCGCCGCGTGGACATCCTGCGCGACACGAAGACCATCGAGGTATTCATCAACGGCGGCGAGGCGGTGTTTTCCTACTGGTTCGGGCGATAGAATTATTCAGCATTCAACATTAAGCATTAAGAATTAAGAATTAACCCCGTCCCCGCGAAACAATCCGATAATTCCGCCATGCGCTCCTTCGGGGGCGCTTTGAGTTCTTTATAGGCGTATTCCCCGCCCAGGCTCGCGTGCTTGCCCGCCCCCAGGTTGTGATAGGCCAACAGATCGAGCCGTTTCACCGCGGGCAAATCAGCCAAAACCTCCCGCAGGGCCAGCATGTTTTCCTCCGTGTCGTTCACCCCGGAGATCACCGGCACGCGCACCCAAATGGGCGTTTCGCCCTGCCCCAGCCGCCGCAGGTTCTCCAAAATGCGCTCGTTGTCCGCGCCGGTGGCCTGTCTGTGCACCGCGCTGTCCATGCACTTGCAGTCGAACAGCAGCAGATCGGCATAGGGCAGCACCCGCTCGAACAGCGCGAAATCCACATGGCCGGCGGTATCCAGCGCCGTATGTATATTTTCTTCCTTCGCGGCTTTTAACAGCGCCTGCGTGAATTCCGGCTGCAGCAGCGGCTCGCCGCCGGAGACCGTCATGCCGCCGCCGGAGTTCCGGTAGAACGCCGCGTCGGCCCGGACGGTCTTCATCACGTCCTCCGCGTTGCGCTCCCTCCCGCTGAGGACCAACGCGCCCGGATAGCATCTCCCGGCGCAGGCCCCGCATACCGTGCACTTTGCCCTGTCGATACGGCGCTCGCCCTCGGGCGTCACGCTGTGGCAATGCGAAACACAGGCCGCCAGGCACTTGCCGCAGCCGATACATTTTGTGGGATAGAACAGCAGCTCCCGCCCCGGCCGCCAGGATTCCGGGTTGTGGCACCAAAAGCACCGCAAATTGCAACCCTTGAGGAACACCGTGGTGCGGATGCCCGGGCCGTCGTGCACGCAGCTGCGCTGGATGTCGAAGACCATGCCGGTTGGGTTCATGGGGGCGCCTTTCAATCTTCGTAGTGGCCCTTGCAGGCGAGGATGATCAGCGTACCGTTTTCGTCCTGCGTATAGACCAGACGGTTTTTTTCGTCGATGCGGCGGCTGTATTCATTGCAGCCCTTGAGATGCTCAGGTTTGCCAATCCCGTCGAGAAGGCCGTTGCGTTCAATATCCTTGATCAATTTGTTGATCCGGGCCAGAACCTTCGTATCGACGGATAACCAGCGCTCATAATCAGTCCAAGCACGATCAGTAAAGGTCTTTCTCATCTTCTTCACCCTCCACCTCAATCAGTTCATGCTCTTGCACCTGTCCGGTCCTCAATTGCGCCCTGGCTTCGTCGAGCATCGCCAGATACTCCGCGTTGCGCTGCGCCTTGGCCATGGCGTTATATTTCTCCATATTGATGATGACGGCATTCTTCGCCCCTTTGCGGGTGACGATGACGGTCTCGTTTCCCTCCGTCACATGGTCCAGATATTCCTTGAAACGGGTCCTCACGGTGGAATAATTCGCGGCTAACATAATTTAACTCACCTCCTTGCACAATATCCTGTACAATTTATTGTACCACAATAGTATATGCGTGTCAAGGGGAAGCTTACACAATCTCCAAATACAAGGGGATGTCAAGAAATTTCGGAAGCCCCCTTGACAACCTTACCATTACTGGCTATAATGTAGGTGTCAGGGGGCGTTACCTGGCTCCAGCTACCGGCAGCTGTCCCCCATTCATAGCTTGATCAGAATGACCGCACACTTGCAAGGGGGGCGGTCATTCTGATTTTATTAGCTTAAGAGACGGTCCAACAAAACCAAAAGGATGATTAAGAGGATGATGTACTCCATCGCCTCACCCCCTTTCGGGGGATCAGATTACCGCTCGGCTACTTTCACCAACACCATAAGCAGAATATCACAAAAACTGCCAAAACGCAAGCCCTATTTCGCAAAACGGAGGCTGTTTTTTATGACACCCATCCAACAACTTTCCCAATGGATCAATGAAAGCAACAGCACTGTCTTCTTCGGCGGGGCGGGCGTATCCACCGAAAGCGGCATCCCGGATTTCCGCTCGGAAACGGGGCTGTACAAGGCGCGGGAGGTCTACGGCTATCCGCCGGAGGAGCTGCTGTCGCACCGGTGTTTCCTGCGGCACCCGGAGCTGTTCTTCCGGTACTACAGGGAAAACCTCATCGCCCGGGACGCAAAGCCCAACGCCGCGCACATCGCCCTGGCAAAGCTGGAAGCCCGCGGCCGGCTGCAGGCTGTCGTCACACAGAACGTAGACGGCCTGCACCAGGCGGCGGGCAGTAAGAACGTGCTGGAGCTCCACGGCTCCAACCATCGGCAGTATTGTGTGAAATGCGGCGCAAGATACGATCTGGACTACGTTCTGGCGCGGGAGGGCGTGCCGGCATGCGCGGCCTGCGGCGGCACGGTGCGGCCCGACGTGGTGCTCTACGGCGAGCAGCTGGACGAGGGCGTGACGCAGGCCGCCGCGCGGGCCGTCGCCGGGGCGCGGCTGCTCATCGTGGGCGGCACGTCGCTGGCAGTGTACCCCGCGGCGGGGCTGCTGCGGCATTTCAACGGCGACTGCTTCGTGCTGATCAATAAGGGCGAAACGCCCTTTGATGCGCAGGCGGATTTGGTGATACACGACGCCATCGGGAAGGTGCTGGCCGCCGCTACGCCCGGTTGAACAGCCCCAGCAGCCAGAGCAGAGGCTTGAAGGACAGCCAGTCCAGCAGGGTGGCGGCGGTGCTCATGGACTGGTACATCCCCAGGCGGGCGCTGTGCAGGGTATCCTGGGGATAGAAGGCCTGGAAGGTCACGATTTTGCTCTCATAGGCGTTCGGCTTGTTCTGGTTCAGGGTGATGACGCGCGCGCCGCGCAGGTCGATATCCCCGTAGGAGCCGAAGCCCGTGCAGGGGGAGTTGACCAGGTCCGTGCCGGGCAGCTCGAACTCATAGGTGTTCACGTGGTCGTGCCCGACGAACAGGGCCATTACGCCGCCGTCGCACAGCGCGTCATACTGGCCATCGTTGCCCTTGCCGGGGCAGGGGGATTCCCGCAGCTCGCCCTTCACGCCGGCGGGCAGCTTCTTTTCGGCCGTGAGCTGGCCCTCGATCTCCTTGACGATGATGTGCTGGAAGGCCAGGGAGGGCAGCTTGCCCAGGGCTTCGTTGGTCTCCTTGAACCACTTGATCTGCGGGGTCTGCACCCAGGAGTAGCCGCCCTCCGGGTTGTAGCTGCCGGAGTCGAACATCCAGAGGTTGAACGCGTCGGCCGTGCCCGCGCTGTTCCTGACGATCAGGTTGTGCGTGCCGTAGTGCTGGCCCTCCTGGTCCTGCGTGCCCTCGTCCGCCTCGGGGATATAATAGCCGGCGAAGCACTTGTGCGCGGCGTACATGGCGAATTGCTCCGCCCGGGAGACGAGGGCTTGGCCGCACTCGTTGTCGTGGTTGCCGTAGACCATGGTCATGGGGATGCCGAAATCCTTGTAGATCCTGTCGAAGGCGCGCATGAGGTTCTCCACGCCGGCTTTGACCAGGGGTTTGGCGATAAACTTCGGGAAGTATTTGTCGCCGCCGGAGGTGGCGTTGTCCCCCGTGAGCACGAACAGGTCGGGCTTTTCCGTCTTTGCCAGGTCGTAGAGGAAGTCCTGGGTGAGGGCGCAGCTGAGGAGGAAGTCCTGCGTGTCCGTGACCTGGATGATCTTGAAGGAGCCGTCCGCCCCGCATTTCAGGCCCGCGGACCGGGCGTCCGCGGCGGCGGCGGCGGGGATTACCAGGCACAGGCACAGGGCCAGCGCGGCGAGAACCATACCGATGATACGCTTCATGAAAAATACACCCTTTCCGATTGATGAGAGAATTATAGCACCGCCCGCCGGCAAAAGCAATGTTTTTTTTGCACCAACGCTTGCTTTTGCGCGCATGTGTGCTATAATGGATTCACAACAGTTTGAAAGGAGAATCATCATGGCATTTTTGGACAAACTGGGCAGCGCCGCCCGCAACGTAGGCGACAAAGCCGGCAACGCCCTCGAGATCGGCAAGCTCAAGGGGAAGGCCAAGGACGAGGAAAAGGCCATCGCCGAATGCATACGGAAGATCGGCGAGTATTACTACGGGCTGCACAAGGCCGGGGAGGGTCTGGCCGAGGAGGCCGCCGCCCTGTGCGCGCAGATCGACGGCCACAACGCGGCCATCGAGGAGGCCCAGGCGGACATCGAGAAGATCAAAGCGGCGGAGGCGTAAATTACCCCCTCTGTCCCCAAGGGGGCGACTTTAATAACAAGGAGGCATCATTATGACCTGTACCTGCGGCGCAAACCTGCCGGAGGGCACGAAATTCTGCGGCGCGTGCGGGGCGACCATCGCC